>JAZDOF010000308.1:0-5140 GCA_043799015.1 Pseudomonadota bacterium
TGCAGACGACACGGCTCCCCGGCTTCAATCTGCGGCTAAAGCACCCCGCGTTCGACAAATTTTCATAAGTTGCATACCAAAACGCATTATAGCACAAAATCGTAGGCGAATCACGTACACAAATGAAACCTGTGCTGCAGCGCATCCCGAAATTATTACCCAAACGCGTAACCATTCACTTACGGGGGGGAGAATTCCAATCTCAACGTGGCGCAGGCTTTCCAGCCTGCGAATTTTCTTACTGCGATCTCGGCAGGCTGGAAAGCCTGCCCCACAAGGTGAATGGTTACGGTGTGAGGATCGATCTCTCGGTTCTACCGTTGGCCACATGTGCGCGTACGAACGATAGCTCTTTTACGCTCCGTCAGTTTTCTTTACACATGGGGGACAGACCGGCATGGGCGTCGAAATAAGCACTGGTCGGCCATAATATCATGCTGATATTTGATGATATGCATCGTGAATCATGCCATATCTTGTTTTTCGGTCCATGCCCTTTCGTCCGGGGGCTAAAACTTCGGTCTATCCATATTCCGCCCCTTCGGGGTACGTGGTAGCGGGCTAAGGCCCGATCCCGGGTACTACCCTCCTCGGCGGAACCCTACATGGGCGCTACTGTGATTCGCCACGAGTTTCAACCCATGGCGGAGGTTGAGAGGCCGGCAATCCCTGAACAACGTTCCCATCTCCTATTTTTGACGCCTATGGGCCGGCACGGGAGGCCTTCGGGAAGCGGACCCCTCCGAGGGCCGGCCCCTTGCGGCTTCGACTTCCTGGAAACAGGCGGCCCGGTAATCCGTTGGCATCAAGATTGCACCCGATAGTTCAGGCAAGATCGGGCGGCCTTTTTTTTTCGAGGAGACGGAGCATGGCCCTGGTTAAAGTAATGCTTGTAGACGCGGATGTGGGCTTTGTTGAGGCCACCGGCAGACGCCTTGCCACGAGGGGACTCGAAGTGGTTAGGGCCTTCTCGGGTCAGGAAGCACTGGATCGACTGGCGGCCGAGGAGGACATCGACATAGTCATCCTCGGCGTTTGCGGGCCCAACAACGAAGGTACGGACGTGCTGAGGCGGATAAAAGCGTCTCATCCTCTGGTGGAGATCATCCTCGTCGTGGATCAGAAAGCTGTGGACGCCGCAATCCATGGAATGAGACTAGGGGCTTACGACTTCATAATGAAACCCTTCGACATGGATCAACTGACGGCCAAAGTCGCGGAAGCCGAGTCGCGGAAAGCCGCCCAAGAAGAAAAGATCCTTTCCGCTCTCATGAGGCGAATCACTTTGGACGGAAGCTTGTGACCCCGCCGGGCCGTCGCGGTCGGCCGGTAATTGGGCCTGTCGCGGAACTTCCAGCCTGCTACACCTGCTTTACATTCGTATCAAGGGTCAAGGGACTTCCCGAGGGAAGAATCTCATGTCGCGGGCGTCCATTCCGACTCACCCGGCCGTATGGAATCCGTCGAGCGTCGTCGTACGGTCTCGGCGTTGCAGGCCGGCGCCCTTTCTTCTCCCGGCGTCGAAATCTTTTCGTGCCGATTGCAGGGACCCGTTTACTCGAACGGTCTTCATGTGGTACGGAAATAGTCAAAAGGAGGTGACCACCATGCTGGTCAAAGACTGGATGAGCACAAAAGTGATTACGGTTGACGAAAAAACCAGTATGCAAGAGGCCGTCAACCTGATGACAGACCACAATATCAGTATGCTGCCGGTGATGAGAGAGAGCCAATTGGTCGGTATCGTCACCGATAGGGACCTCAAGCGTGCAGGGCCTTCGTTTGTGGCGTTGTTGGAGGTGAAACAAATCCTCTATCACATGGGGCGCGTGGAGATGGAAGCCATCATGAGCCGCGATCCCATAACCGTGGCCCCCGACTTCACGGTGGAGGAAACGGCGGAAGTGCTTTTGAACAACCGAATCTCCGGATGTCCGGTAATGGACCCTGATGGAAATCTCATTGGAATTATTACCAAGAATGATCTTTTCAGGGCTCTGGTGTCGGTGAGCGGTTTGAAGAAGCGGGGCATTCAGTTGGGGTTTCTTGCGGAGGACCGGTCAGGCTCCATCAGGGAGATCGCTGATGTCATACGTCAATTCGGCGGCCGCATTGTTAGTATAATGAGTTCCTACGACAAGGCGCCCGAAGGCTTTCGCAACGTGTATGTACGCGCCTTCGAGCTTGACAGGGCCAATGTACCGGAGATGTTGCAATCGTTAAAGAAACGGGCCAAGATTGTATATATGGTGGACCACCGAGATAATCGGAGGGAAATTTTCGAGTCATGACCGGGGTCGGAGCATGAGCCCCCGAAATGACGGCGGCAACCGTCGATCGCCCCTAGGCCCCTCTTTTTCATGGCGATCGACGGCGATCCTTGTTGATCATAGGACGCCCAACGTCACGCAGGTAAGGTCCTGTACCGGTTGAACGTCGGTCAATCCGGCGGGCGTCCGGGCCGGAGCCGCCCGTTCAATGGTGTTGGGTCGAGTAACCGGTCCGCGCTCCTTCTACTTTCCCTTGGCAGCCTGCCGCCTTCGCCCGGCGTAATCCTTCAGCACGGCCACAATGCCTTGATGTCTGATGGAATCGGCCCAGATTAGGGATGACCAACCGTTTTTGTCTTGGGCACGGAAATCGGCCCCTTTTTCGAGTAGTTCCTTAACCACCTCCAACTGACCCTCCGCCGCCGCAGCGATCAACGCTGTGTGCCCCATTCCATCGGTCAATTCAAGGTTGGCTCCGTGGTCCGTGAGGAGTTTGACCAGCCCTACATGGCCGCGTCTCGCGGCCCTCATGAGGGCCGTTCGTCCGAAGTCATCCTGTACGTCGATTTGTGCTCCGTGTTTTATCAACTCGCCGGCCGCGGACGTGAAACCGCGACGACATGCCTTCATGAGGGCGGTGGCACCGTACTGATCGGTGGCTTCCGTATCGACGTGGTTTTTCAGGAGCAGACTCACCACACCTTCATGACCCATGGCCGCAGCCCACATAAGGGGGGTCCAGCCGGCTTCGTCCTTTGGGTTAGGGTTCCCCCCCCGAGCTCAAGGCATCTTTGAGTTCCGCCACGTCTCCGGATTTTGCCGCAATCCAAACCTTGTCTTCCATTATGTACCTCCTCGGGGGGGCGCGGTCCGGGTGTTCTTCCCCGCATTACCCGGCCGATGGGCGTGCCGGAACCGTCGTTACATACCGTTGCGCAATCAAGTAGGTGATTACGGACCGGTACCCCGCGAAGGGGTTCTCTTCCCCTGTTTTCCTCCGGTCAACGGGGGTGACGGGAGTTCCCTCCCCGTTTGCGGGGAGGGCAAGGGAAGCGTCTCTTAGGGATTCACCGGTTTGACGGCTCATTGGTATTGGAGAAACTAGCCGACCCCGTCTCCGGCTGACGGGATCATTACCGATACCTACAACTTCTTGGGCTCGCCCCTTACGGTCAATACGGGGCATTCGGCCATTCTAACCACGTTTTCCGCCACGCTGCCCAGGATGAGATGCCTGATGCCGGTCCACCCGTGCGTGCCGGTCACTATCAGGTCAACACCCTCTTCGGATGCCAGCCTAACGATTTCGGAAGCGGGCGTGCCCACCTTCATCACCGCCTTCACCTTGCTCAACTCTTTTCCGCACTCATCGGCCGCCTTTTGCAGCTCGGCTTCGGCCCCGGCCTTGACTTTGGCTTCCATCTTCGACATATCGGTGGGAAGCGCGCTCTGGAAGGCCGGATAGGCCGCGAGTTGAGAGCTGAAGACATGAACGATCACAAGTTCCGCGTTTAGGGCCTTTGCGTATTCCAGGGCGTAATGACGTGCCCTGGTCGAATCCTCCGAGAAGTCCTCACAGAACAGTATCTTCCACGATCGTTCGGCTGCGGCTACGACCCCTGGGGTCCCGGCGCCGACGGCGGGCGTCGGCGGGAATTCATGGAATTCTTCTCTGACATTGTCCCGATGGTCCACGAAGTAGATCATCGTGGTCCGCTCGGTCAATGCCTCCTTCAGTTTGCCGACATTGTCGCGATCGATGCGGTAGGCTCGTACGAACAGGTACCTGGTGCCTTCCGGCGCTCCGTCGTACGAGGTCAATATACTGACCAGTCGACCGCCGTAATCCCTGATTACATCCGTGACTTCCTTTATGGAACCGGGACGGTCCTCAATCCTGAAGGCGAACTGGATACCTCGCTTTTTGAGGCCGGTTACTGAAATCAACGCGCGGAATATGTCCCGCTGGGATATCGTGCCGACAATTCGGCCTTCCGGATCCAAAACCGGGGCCCCGGAAATGTTGTTGCTCAATAAGATTTCCGCCGTTTCTTCCAGCGTTAGATTGTCGGGGACCGTAGTGACCGGTTTGGACATGATGTCACCGGCCTTGATCTTGGACAACAAGTATGCAAGTTCGCAAACGTCCAGTGATGTGGCGTCCGAGGCGGAAGCGCGTTTGAGATCCCTGTCCGTTATGACTCCCACAAGTTGCCCGCGCTTCATCACAGGGAGCAGCGGAACGAAGTATTCCTTCATCTTCGAGACGGCTTCCTGCATCGAGTCGCCGACGTCTATGGTGATCACCGCTTTTCGCATCCAGTATTTGACCAGCATCGTAAACCCCTTGTGTGAACCGACATACGGGCGGAACTTGGATCGTGCTTGAAAGCGCCTTTGTACTGCCAAACCGTTCTGCAATCTGGACCACTCCGCCGCCGCACCTTGACGCGGCCCTAAGTGAAGTCTCTACCAAATTGAGCAACAAGTGTGCCAATGGACGAAAATATCCGGCTTAGTGCAGGAGTTCCTATAGTGTCACGCGTTGAGAATTGCGGGAACCCTGATCGGTTGAGTGAATCGATACAAACATCCGTAGGGGCGGGGATAAACCCCCATAGGAGTCAAAATAGGGCGACAGGCAGAAGAAAAAATCCCCCCTGCCCCCCTTTACAAAGGGGGGTAAGAGACCGATTCCTCCCCCTTTTACAAAAAGGGGGGTAAGAGACCGATTCCTCCCCCCTTTTCTAAAGGGGGGTTGGGGGGGATTTCTCTGTCGGTCTTTGCTGCAAGGAAGAGCCGGTGGAATATAACCACATGATATCATAAAGATTGGACCGTTATCTTGACGCCTATGGGATAAACCCCGC
>JAZDOF010000319.1:0-2740 GCA_043799015.1 Pseudomonadota bacterium
AGCGCGTTGCTCTGTAGGGAGGTTTAGGCATGGCCGGTCAAGCGTCAAGGTTGTACGGAACTGGTCACAAGGCCCTTTTGTTGTTTGTATCGTGTGCTCTGGCTGTGGCCTTCGTCGTTTGTTCCCACGCCGCATCCGAAACCGCCGTCCAAGGCTCCGATCGGACCGGCGGCAAGCGCCACATTATCGTCGCCTTCGATGTTTCCAAGAGCATGGCGCCCGGTAAGAAGCAAAAGGGCAAGTCCAGGGACAAGGACTACGTGGACCGCGTGCATCAGTACATCCTCCAGGTTCTTTACGAGAAACCGCCAAAGGTCGTAGTGTCCCCGGACAAAACGCTTCCGGAAGTCCTTGAGAATAGTGACCTCGATTTTAGCGCCCCATTGTACAGGCCCGGGGATTCGTTCACCATGTTCGAATTCGCTGCGAAAACGGAATACGTGTACTCGCGTCGGGAACAGTTTATATCCAGAGAGACCCTGAGTTCCGTGCTGCCACGATCGTTCCCCGGGGAGTGGAGCCTCGTCAAGTGCTCACGCGCTGAAGCGTACGAGAACCACGACCCAAGGGACAAGGAGACTCTTTTTATACTGGTGAGCGACGAAGAAGAGGACATAAATATCCAGGACAAGGAGAAATATCGCGAATGCGACGCGAGGTACACGGTTTACGAATCGGATCACGGAAGCCGGGCCAAGTATGCCCTCCTCGTGGGCGATAAGGTCTGGATCAAAATATACAGAATCGAAGGTGCAGTGGGCCCGTATCCGTTCTTTTTGGTAGGGCATCGAGATGGAGACAAACGGGTGGATTCAGTTGAATTCAAGCCCTCGGCACAGGACGGCAAGGTCATTAGTGAACGGGGCTACGGCGTTATACTGAATCCTCGTATGAAACGGGCATACGTCATAAGAAAGGTCAAGGCGATAGTCCGAGAGACGGGCACGGACAGGGCCGTTGTCGAGCAAGTGGTACATGACGGACAGACCGAGCCGCCCTTGAAGCTCGCGGACCTGAGTCTGCATAAGGATTACCTTTCTGACCGGTACCGGCTGGAATTCGACATAGACTACGTCCCTGTAGCCGTGTCGGGCGACAAGAGAAAGCCCAAACAGGAGCAGTTCGTAATACGCAACATAGCTTTGGCCGGTGAGGGCACCCCGCCGCCCCCTCCACCCCCACCCGCGCCGGCGGATCCCTTCAGTTTGAGTTCCCGGACGACGACCTTGACCCTCAAGGGAAGCAATTACGAGGCCCGAGATTTGTCGCTCACCCTGGACAAGGCCGTTCAGGCCGACAAGATCACCGTGGAGCACATCCGTTGGAAAGATGACGACCGGTTCTCCGTGGACGTTTCGTTCAGGGACGGGGAGTCTTTCCCCATGGCCCTCGGTTTTTCGTTACCGGCGGAAAAGGGCATGGCTGGAAAGCCCATAGCCGGTCGCCTGGAAGTTAGATACTCAGTCCAGGATACGGGAACCCGTACGCAGGCGCTTCGTTTGACGGTGGAGCCCCAGCCGTGCAAACCGGCATCTTTCGGTCTTATTTGCGCCGATGCGACTCGTGGTAACGAAGCCTTGTTCGTCCCTGCACCCGATGAAGAGAAACTGGTTCTAAAGGGGTGCAAGCTTACGCCAAACACAAAGACGCCCTTGAAAGACATGGAAATCAAGGATGCCAAACTGCTTTTGGGTAACGTGGTCTGCCCGTTGGGACCGCTCAACCTTGTGGACCTGAATTTCGACCTGAAGGCCGAGCTTGATAAAAAGGAATGGGGGCGACTTTGGAAAGAGAAGCCGGAAAGGGGCCGTGTAGAGATCCTATATAGCTCCGCGGAATGTCCCGACCCCCAACGCGTAACGGTATTGGTAACCCTCAACCGCATCCCTCCGCCGCCTCCCCTGCGAGACCCGTTTATTCTCACGGCAAAGCCCACTGAGACAGCCCCCGCAAAGTCGGTGAACGCCAAATGGACGGACAACGGCTTACGGCTGGATGATTGCTATATAAGGCCGCGCGAAGGTCTCCCGGCGCAGGATTTAAGCGGGTTTCGCGATGTTTCCATCAAACTATCGGGGCTCTGTAAGCGTGATTCTAAAGCCACGGCGTTCCCCCACAAGCTCGACGTGGTCTTGAAGCCGGAGGAAACAGCGGGATTGACTCCGGGGACTCGTGAACTCGATGTGGCAGTGTCGTACGTATCCTCCGAAACAGGCAAGGAAGTATCTCAGCCGCTGAAGCTGACCGTGAACGTGCCCAAAGTTGAACCGCCGCAGTTCATGGTGGTGGGGAAGCCGGCAGACACGGCACCCCTTGCCGAACGGGAGCTTAAGAAGGACGCAGCAGGGCTGTTGCTCAGCGACCTCTTTCTCAAGATTACCAAATCCAACAACACGGAACGTATCGAGAAGATACAATTCCTTGTAGACAACAGCGTCCTCAAGGAATGGCAGAACATCAATCTGAAACAGTTCCCGTATCCTCTGAACGCCACGATCCCCGCCTACAAATTGAAGACGGGAAAATCGACGGTTAGAGTGGCTTTCGCGCAAACGGGTCTCGCCAAGAGCGGATCGGTGGATGTCCCCGGACCGAAGCTATCCACGGCTTTTCCTTGGCTGTTAGCGATTGCCGGGATCACGGGGCTTCTTGTACTTGCCGGTGTCGTCGTGGCTCTATTCATTTGCCTCGGAATCAGAAAGAAACCCATTAAGTTCAAGGTGGTCCTGGTAGGCGAGGG
>JAZDOF010000321.1:0-2137 GCA_043799015.1 Pseudomonadota bacterium
CTGACGCGTCGCGCATTTCTCAGATGGTCCGCTGTGGCCGGCATGGCCGGCGCGGGAGTCCTCGCCGGATCGGGCATAGCGCAAGCGTACGGAGACCCGGTGATCGAAGAGTTCAACTTCATTCATCCGGCCCTCGGCCCCATGGGAAAGACCATAACGGTCATCCAGGTGACGGACCTTCATTTCGGCATGTTCTTCGGCATCCAGGAACTGGAACGATTGGTAACCCTGCTCAACCGCCTGGAAGGCGACGCTCTGGTGATAACCGGGGACCTGTTCCACTCCAGGATGACCCCTGTGGAATCGGCGCCCCCGATTCTTTCCGGACTTCGAACCAGACCCCTGGGCAACTTTGCGGTTATGGGCAATCACGAGTTCTTTACCGGCGAGGAACGCTCGGTTGCGGCGATGGAACAGTGCGGCTTGGTTGTTCTCAGGGATCGGTGGGTTTCCTTCAGGGAAGGCGATGGATTCTTGCACCTAGGGGGCTTGGACGATCCAAGGGTCAACTGGGTTTGGGGCACGGAGTTCCCCAATTACGGCAGGCTCCTGCGAACGCTGCCGCGGGAACCCGGCTTCCGCGTGCTTCTCTCTCATCGGCCCGCCGTGCTTCCCTTAGCGGCCCGTAGTGAGATGGATTTCGTCTTATCGGGTCACATTCACGGGGGACAGATCATCGTTCCGGTTCCGGGCACGGAGCGCGGATTGAGCATTGCCCGGACGGCTTCGACATACACTCACGGTTGGTACCGTGAAGGAAATTGCAGGATGTACCTCAACCGAGGAGCAGGGCTCACGTTTGTCCCGTGGCGCATTCATTGTCCCCCGGAAATAGCCGTGTTCCACCTCCGCGGCCCGAAAGACGGGGAAGTTGCTGCGGCCGAGGTGCGTACATCGGCCGTAACCGGTCCGCGCCAAAGCCTAATGTGATGCGGGAAGGGGCGTTTCATGGACATCGACGAGGCTCTTGCCCTACACCATCGCCTAACGAACGAGGGCTGGCGGAGGCGATTCACCTCCCAGGAATCGCGGGCGTTGGAAATGAAGGAGTTTTACGAATCTCTGGGGTTCGAAGCGCTGATAGTGCCCGGCGGGATTCCCGAAGAAGGACGGGAATGCACGGAATGTCTAAATGCGATGGGCTTTTCGGATTTGTACAGGACCGTGTACACCAGAGGAGAAGCCGAACCGAGAGATGACGAGCTTTTCCATGATCAGGCGTGACTCACTTGAGATCGGTTGCCGCGTTGCCTCACACAGGGGCGAACTAGTCGTTTTCTCCCTTCCTCTTTGCGTGTAACCGTTCACCGCGATAACAAGAAAAAGCGAACCACCAAGGCACAAAGTCACCAAGAAATCCATGAGTTGTCGGCCCAGGTCATCGGATCGAGCCTGATGGGGCGGACTTGTGCAACCTTCTTCAGGTTTCCTTTGTGTCTTCGCGTCTTGGTGGTGGATTTCTTCCTCCTTGGGCGTTGTCGCAGGCATCTCGGTGAACGCTTCTTGTTTTGACAAAAGCACAGCGGTTATTTATGGAGATGCCGTTTCGCGTAACGATAAGCGACAAGAATTGGTTCCGTTATTCCCTCTCCGAACTTGGAAAGGGACAAAGGGTGAGGAAACGTGAAGATTACAAGAGTCTCGTCGCTTGCCGTACTCGTTGAGAATCGAATTGGCTTCCACCCCTTCATACTTGCCGGCCCGTGCTGACCGCTGGTGTTGCAGTATGCAACAGCGATGCTGCCTCGTGCAACGCCACCGACGTACTCTCGCGGTTCTATACCGGTTGCCGGAAGTTTTGTCCGAAACAGCAAAATCCTCCCCCACCCCCATGGGCGTCAAAATCGGAGATGGGAGCGTTTGCGTTGTTCAGGCATTGCCGGCGCCCCAAGGACGTTTCTTTCGGCAACCGCCGTACATGTCGTGCCGGCCGGGGCCGTCCGGTTGAGATCATCGGGGTTCACGCTTGATTTCAGAATCCTAATCCATGGGTGTGGGCATTCCGAATATGTGGGGAGACTTGGTACGTTCATTGCATCCATCGTCTCGTGAACATCAAGGAGGTAGTCATGGCTCGAAAAGACAAGTCAAAGAAACCCTCGGCCGGATTCCGTGAACCCGCAGGCGGTGAATTTCA
>JAZDOF010000337.1:0-4508 GCA_043799015.1 Pseudomonadota bacterium
CCGGATGTGACTAAGAAAAATGACGCATCCGAGTCCAAGAAAATCAGTGTTACCGTGGAAATGAAAAAGCCCGAATTGGCGGCCCAGGCCTCAGCGCTCCTGACGAAAGCGGGTGCCAAGGTTGCCCCGGATGGCGCCACCAAATTGAAGGTCGAAGGCGACCTGAAGGCTATTCTTAAATCATGCCTGGAGGACGCGGAAAATCTGTTCCAAAATCGAGACGATGCCGTAAAGGCCAGGTACGGGTTTCCCGGAAGAGACGCTCTATACTGCTGGTGGGGGCTCCTAAACGATCTTGGCAAGGACTTGACCCGTCAGAAGGAATTCAAGGCCGCCAAGACCGCTTCCGACGTAACGAAAAAGGCCGTGGAGCCTGCTTACAATTATGTGGGCATCGTTCCGGAACCGGCTTCCTCTCGCGCCGGGATCCTCGTCTTCTCGCTCGTCTTCTATGTGATCTATACCCTGTGGTTCGGCGTCTCCGTCCTCTTTCTTTTCGAGGGCATCGGGCTGCAACTCACCGCGGGACGCAAGAAGGAAGCCTAGACCGACTTAACCCTCGATGGGGCCAAGGTCGATTCCGGGTGTGTCCTTTCCGAGCACCCCCCCACTAGGGGCGGACGTCGTGTCCGCCCCTAGTTTTTTGTCGCGTTGCCGAAGGACATGTCCGTTTGTGGGCACGGGCGTCTTCGGGACTTCTGAAGAAAATGCCCCCCAACCCCCCTTTACCGGGAGCCCGGTAAGGGGGCCAAAATACCGCATGGGGACGCATGATTACCCCCCTTTGTAAAGGGGGGTAGGGGGGATTTATCCTCAGAAGCTAAGACGATGTCCGAGCCATCAAACGGACATTAATTTCGGCAACCGCTATAACCACGTGATATCATACAAATTGGACCTTTATTTTGACGCCTATGCGGTAAAAAGGGGGGGGATTTGGCTGTTTCAGCAATCGCCCTGGTCCGGACGGAGCTTTTATCGCCGGTTCCAACGCCGTCAAGCGGCCGCCCCCTCCGGAGTCCATATAGAGCCTTTTCGTGATTGCCGGGTTTTCTGGTGTAAAGAAAACCGACACTTGGTAAAATTATTTTACAGTCACGATGGGATACGGAAGATTTGACCTCGTCCAGGCGAGAGGCGCGTGCGCGCACTTTCCACGCGGGTCTCATACCGGAACGATTTCAACAAGATGCAACCACCCGGCATTATCCGTCACTCTTGGCGGTGGTCTCGATCTTGATCCCGTACTTGTCTATCTTGCCCAAGAGGGTCGGTCTGGACAGACCAAGGAGTCTGGCCGCTTGAGATCGGTTGCCCGCGGTCAAATTAAGGGCTTCGGTAATAACCAATGATGAGAACTGGTCCATAAGGTCGGCGAAGATCCTGTCGGTCCGCCCGAGGGAGAGGGCGCGGCCGACCCATTGCCGGACCGTTTCGTCGCTTCGGTACTGGCTCGCCTCAACGGCCTTGGACTCGCCCAGTATCGCCAGGGACAGTTCATCGGCCCGTATTGGAACCCCTCTATTGAAAATCAGCGCTTTCTGAACCGTGTTTCCCAATTCCCGCACATTGCCGGGCCATAGGTGGCTGTTCAGTACATTCATCGCGTCCCGAGTGAACCCGGGGTAGTCCACCTGCATGTCCCTCGAGAATCGTCTGAGGAAGAATTCTGCAAGGAGCGGTATGTCTCCGGACCTCTTTCGTAGGGGCGGCAGGTTGATACTAACGACTTTGAGGCGGTAATAGAGATCCTCCCGAAAGCGGCCTTCGGAAATAGCGGCCTCCAGATCGCGGTTGGTGGCGGCAATGACCCTGACATCCACGGGGATAGGGGCTCGTCCCCCGAGCCGTTCTATACTCTTTTCTTGGAGCAACCTCAGTATCTTAGCCTGAATACTGAACGGCATATCGCCGATTTCGTCCAGAAAGACCGTACCGTGGTTTGCTTGTTCTATCTTGCCCACCCGTCGGCCCCCGGCGCCCGTAAAAGCTCCCTTCTCGTATCCGAAAAGCTCGCTTTCCAGGAGGGTTTCGGGAATGGCTACGCAATTGACCACGATAAAGGGCCTGCTGGAGCGAAGGCTATGCTGGTAAACGGCGCGCGCGACCAACTCCTTTCCTGTTCCGGATTCAC
Source organism: Pseudomonadota bacterium (assembly GCA_043799015.1). Classification (GTDB taxonomy): domain Bacteria; phylum Desulfobacterota; class Desulfomonilia; order Desulfomonilales; family Desulfomonilaceae; genus JAZDOF01. Next base: position 2,135 of record JAZDOF010000337.1, read on the forward strand.
CTCGGATCAAGACCGTAGCATCTGTTGGAGCCACTCTGCCGATGGCCTTGTACACCTCCTGCATTGCCTTGCTTTGGCCGAATATGGCATCGGACGATTCATCCACCGGGCCCGTATCCATATTGACCTTGGTGCGCATCAGGCGGCCGGCTTCGAGGGCTTTTTCGATCAGGACGAGCATCTCCGGCACGTCGAACGGTTTGAGCACGTAATCGAACGCCCCGAGTTTCGTGGCTTCAATTGCCGTATCCGTGGTTCCGTACGCGGTCATGATGATTACGGGGAGCTTTGGTTCAACCCGGAGCAGGTGCCCGAACGTCTGAAGACCGTCCATTCCCGGCAATCGAACATCCATTACGACCAAGTCGGGGACTCGCTCTTTCACCATATCGAGACCGGATTCCCCGGACGCGGCAGCGCGTACGGAATATCCCTCCGCTGTAAGTAGTCTCTCGAAACTGTTTCGCAATTGTGCGTCATCGTCAATTATCAGGATCGTCTTCAATCCGTTCCTCCCCGGTCGGCAGGGTAATTACAAAGGATGCCCCGGGCCCGTTGTGTGGTTCCAGGTCAAGCCACCCTCCGTGTTCCTCCACGATTCTTGTAGCAATACTCAGACCGAGACCGGTACCCTCTTCCTTTGTGGTAAAGAAAGGTTGAAAGATTTTCGCCTGCACCGTTTCCGTAACTCCCGGACCGGTATCGCTGAATTTGATGATCACAGCGGGGCTCACTTTTTCGGATTCGCCTACGGATTCCTCTATGGTGAGGGTCCCTCCGTAAACCATGGCCTCACACGCATTGACGATCAGATTGACCATCACTTCTTTCAGCCGGTCGGGGTCGGCCGAAATAAGCGGCACCGGTTTCGACCGCTTTCTCACCACGGTGACGTTGTAGGATTCCAGCCTATGCTTGAGCAACTGAAGCGCTGTATCAACGGCCTCGGAGGCGTTGCACGGGCGCATCACCAGCTTGGGAGGGCGGGCAAATTCGATAAAATTGTTTATGATCTTGTCCACGTGACGGATTTCTTCGGAAATAACCTCGAAATCTTCTCTTTGCGCGGCCTTAAGGGTCAGGGTCCGCTCCAAAGAAAACAGCCTCATTTTTACCGAGGTTAGGGGATTCCTTACCGTGTGGGCGACGCCTGCCGCGAGCTTTCCCACCATAGCCAACTTCTCGGCTTGTTGAAGGTGCCCTCTGCTCCATTCCAGTTTGCTCTTGGTCTGTTGGACGTCCTGCATGAGCTTTTCGAGGCGCCCTCCAATGGCCTTAATTTCGTCTTCGACGTGTTCGCGGCCGCGTGCCGGCTCGGGTCCCATTGCCAGTGCTCGGATAGGTCCGAGAATATTCCTGATCAGTGTGTAAGCGAGTATGACGGCCAGACAAAATACGGTGACCAGGGCCATCAAGGCCAGTTGATTGGCCCTTTCGGCATCCTCCGTCACCATCCGACGGGACCGGCCTATGATTTCCTCGTGCATTTTCTGGAATTGGTCGCAGAGTCCAATAATTCGAAATAGATCCGTCCGCACGCTCTTGTGAAGATCAAACCCCTCTTTCTTGCTGCCGGCCGAATAGAGCGCGATCACTTCATCCCTTGAATGCGCGTAATTGATGTATTCCGATTCGATTTGATTGAGGATCTCTCGCTCCGGATCCGAGCGAGACCGGCTCCTTGCGGTTCTAAGCGCCGTATCAAACGATTGGTTGTAATGCGTCAATTGGGTAAGCCAATTGGCGTCGCCGTCCTGAAAGTAGTAAGTCACGTAGCCCTTCTGCATCACAAGGCTCGTCTTAAGTTTTTGCGCGGTTTCCAGGCCCGGCAATTCATCCTCTATCACTACGACAAGCATTCGCTCCATCATACAGGTGTGCCAAATGGAGGCGAGCCCACCCCCGACGGTTATCGTGACCAGTGCGGACAACATTATCAGGATGCGATACCTGAGGCTGACGGGCTTCCACATTCGACTCAACTCCACGAACGCTTGAGGTGATTCTGCCGGCGTCATTGGGGCGGTGACGCGGAACGTATAACCGATGAACGGTTCAGTCAACACCTCTATTGTGTTTTACACCTTGTAAAGAAAGCCAACAATTGCCTTGCGGAGTTGTTGTCCGAGGGCGGATTGCGCAGAGCGGGCGGAACCGCCGCCCACCATCACCGCTATAGGGACGCTCCTTGAATTCTGCGGCAAAGCCGGGTCCGCGGAACCAAGGCCACGTAGCGGGGTTTATCCCATAGGCGTCAAGATAACGGTCCAATCTTTATGATATCATGTGGTTATATTCCACCGGCTCTTCCTTGCAGCAAAGACCGACAGAGAAATCCCCCCCAACCCCCCTTTAGAAAAGGGGGGAGGAATCG
>JAZDOF010000360.1:0-2074 GCA_043799015.1 Pseudomonadota bacterium
GCAAGGTCCCGTTCAAGAGGCTGCTGCATCCCGAAAAGGAAGCGGCTCGATTGATCGCGGACGGAAAGTTGGTCGGTTGGTTTCAGGGCCGTATGGAATTCGGCCAACGTGCGCTGGGTAACCGCTCCATCCTAGTGGACCCAAGGAAGTCGTCGAATAAGGACCTCATAAATGACGCGGTGAAATACCGGGAGCGTTTCAGACCGTTCGCGCCGGCGATTCTCTCCGATCGGGTCGATGAATACTTCCATACCGAAGGAAAGCGATGCTCCATGTTCATGGAACGGGTCTATCCTTTCAGGGAGGAATGCCGGCATCTCGTCCCCGCGGTTGTTCACGTGGACGGCACAGGGCGCCTTCAAACGGTGGATCGCGATTCCAACCCCTTGTTCCATGGACTTATATCGGCCTTTGCCGACATTACCGGGGTGCCGCTCGTGTTGAATACTTCGTTCAACGTCAGCGGCGAGCCGATAGTGTGCACCCCCATGGACGCGCTTCGGACATTCTTTACTTGCGGTCTGGACGTGCTCATCATGGGGCATTGACTGATCGAAAAAGAAGCCGGTGCGGCATGAGGGTCCTAGTGGTATCTCCCCACGCGGATGACGAAACCATAGCGATGGGCGGAACGATCGCCCGTTACGCAGCGGAAGGTCATGACGTGACGGTTGCCGTGATGACCGGGCATGGCGACGACGAAGCGCACCCGCTCTGGCCGAAGATCACTTGGGAAATCATCAGGGCCGAGGCGAGGAGCGCCTATGAGGTGCTCGGGGTCAAGGAGATCATATTCGAGGAGGTCCCCGCCGTGAGGGTCTCGGAGCAACCGCTGTGGAAGCTTAACCGGATTACCGACCGAGTGGTGAAGGCGGTGCGACCGCGGGTCATCTACGTACCGTTTTGTTATGACATGCACAAGGACCACAGGGAGATATACCATTCTTTCTCGGTGGCGTGGCGACCGGTTACCGAGGAGGGGAAAAACGTCCGCGAGGTGTATTGTTACGAGACACTGTCGGAAACACATTGGAATTTTCCGTACGTAGAACCCGGGTTCCTGCCCAACGTCTGGGTGGATGTAAGCGATTACTTGGAGACTAAGATCCGGGCCATGGCATGCTTCAAGAGCCAAATCATGCCGCATCCCGGCCCTCGGTCTCTTGAGGCGGCGCGATCCTTGGCCCGTTGGAGAGGATCTCAGATGGGAATGGAAGCGGCCGAATCCTTCGTCATGGTCCGGCGATTGATTTGACTCCGAGCTCCCATGCCCGGACCCCGGACTCTTGTATCGGGCCGGCCTGGATCTCCTTGTGTACCCCCACCCGTGTAGGCGGTGTTAAGGGTGATGCAATCGTCCTTGAGCGCTGCGAATGCTGTTCAAAGGCCGCACAAGTCCGGACGATATGGACAAGGTCATGAACCTTCTCGAACGCGAGGCCCTTGCCGATGATGTAGGCTTCGTGGTTCAAGCTCGATCCAGCACGGTGAACACTTACCATGAATCGCCTTTTCTGCATCTTGTCGATAATGGCCGGCCTCGTCGTCGGTTCCATCCTACCGGCGTCCGAGCCGCGCTTCCCGGCCGCGGTCCCCGGCCGTGTTCTTTCGCTCCCACGAGATCACGGCAAGCATCCGGAGTTCCAGACGGAATGGTGGTACTTCACGGGCAATCTGGAATCCGCGGAAGGCGCGCGATGGGGCTTTCAGCTCACCTTTTTTCGACGGGCCTTCGCGCCCGAGCCTTCGGAAAAGGGCTCCGCGTGGCGTGTCAAAGATTTGTATCCGGCACATTTCGCGCTTACCGACTTGAGGAACGGCAGGTTCCATCATGCGGAGCTACTATCACGAGAAGGCCCGGGTCTTGCCGCCGCGGCGGATGACCGGTTGGACGTGTTTGTGAAGGATTGGTCGGCAAAACAGGAGGTCGATGGGATTCGCGTTCGTGCGCGAGCGGACGGCCGAAGCATCGACCTTCTGCTTGTGCCTCATAAGCCGCCGGCGCTCCACGGCCGTGAGGGATTCAGCCAAAGGGGGGACCGTGAAAACCAGGCTTCCTACTACTATTCATTCA
>JAZDOF010000361.1:0-11599 GCA_043799015.1 Pseudomonadota bacterium
CGAAAGCCGATACGACGGCTAAAACGGCCACACCCACAAGATAAAGAACAATGTCCAACAAAAGCTGGATCATTTAAGCCTCCGAATCATCATCACGGTAGCTCCTCCAGGCGTCCCATTCTCAACCTTAACGTGCGGTCCCCGAACCGAACCGCATCCTGACTGTGCGTGGCCATGATAAGCGTAGCGCGATCGGGCCCGCAGGATTGATGAATCAATTCCAAGATTGCATCCCCGGTTTCCAGATCCAGATTGCCCGTAGGTTCGTCCGCGAGGATGATGCGGGGTTTCTTGACAAGTGCCCGTGCTATGGCCACCCGCTGTTGTTCTCCGCCCGAGAGTTGCTCGGGGAACTTGTTCCAGTGACCCTCCAGTCCTACGGCGGCAAGCATTTCTCGAGCCGCGGCTTCATCTCGTATACCGAGTAATTGGAGCGGTAACATGATGTTTTCGCCTACCGTAAGCGTGGAGAACAAGTTGAAGGACTGAAAGACCAACCCTACTTCACGCCTTCTGAACAGCGCTAGCTCGGTGGGAGACATGGCGGAGAGGTCTCTGCCGTTGACCATGACTCTGCCTGTGGTGGGGACGTCCACTCCTCCCACAAGGTTGAGAAAAGTGCTCTTCCCGGACCCGCTCTTGCCGAGCAGAATTATACGCTGCCCCTCTTCCGCTTCCAGATTGACTCCCTCGAGCGGGAAGACGGTTTGAGTCACGCCGGTGACATAGGCTTTCGAGACGTTTTCCAAACGTATCAAGTGTGGTACTCTAATCGTAAGCGTCTATCACGACCTATTCGTTACACCCGGAAAACCAAACCACAAAGTCACCAAGACACAAAGAAGAGGTTGAAATGATCCGCAAAAGCCTGTTGGTTCACAAGGCATGTACACCCGTGAATCAAAGTGCCGGCTTGGCTCGGCGGTATTTGAAGATTATTAGACTTTGATTCCTTTGTGCCTTTGTGTCTTGGTGGTTCATTCTTCACCCATCGTGGTGAACGATTACCTCTAATCCGTGTCGCGGTCGGCGACAGGTTCGCAACTTCGCCTACCGGTAAATCCTTGCGAAACGCTTCTTCCAATACTCGCTCCGTTTTTGCCTGTAAGCCATATAGTCCTTTTCTTCGGGGAGCGAGTTATCGTTGAACACCATCCACCATCTGGTTATGGTGACCCGTTCCAAGGTCCAACCCAACCGGATGCAAATGAGTTCCCCGTCGGAAAGCTCGCCCATCTCCCGGTCGAGCATCTCGGGCGTCCCGGCCGCCAGCCGGTACACCGCGTCTCGAAAGCCGGGATCAGGCAGGAGCTCCAGCGGGTGTTTCCCTTTCTTTTCCGCGAGCTTCTTGGCCGCGACTACAACGGCATAGAAATCCTTCTTCATCAACGGTATGCCGTAGGATATTATCTTGTCCGCAGTGGGCTTCAAGCCCAGAATCAGCTTTCTTTCCTCGGATGAAAACGCAAGAGAGTACGGCAACGAATCGATGTTTTCCTGAGCGTCTCGGAGCTTGTGAACCTGGTCCTCCAAAAAAACGAGACTGTCGAACGGCTGCCGCTCCGCTTGCTTGATGAAAAAAACCAAAGACGGATGCTTGTTGAGCAGGGGCTTTGTGGCGTACTGGTTGACTTCCGTAAGCTCATGTTTAAGGAACGCCTCAATAATGGCCCTGTTGCCTTCCTTCTCAAGCTCCTGGGCTGTTTGGGCACCGGAGAGGGCGGCCCCCCACGACGAGATCGGCAGGCAGAGGAGGACCGAGAACAGCGGAACGGCCAGGCGCAAACCGAGGCCACGCGGGTGCCGATCCGGATTGCTCACCGAGTAATACCGTCGCGAGGTGATCATTTCTTTTCCAAGATTCTCCGCTCAAGCCAGCCGACGAATTCGCCCATACCCTCGCCCGTCTTGGCCGACAAGGGAAATATCTTGATATTCGGATTCATAGCCGTAACGGTTTTTTTTAATTGCTCCATGTCGAAGTCGGTATAGGGGATAAGGTCCACCTTGTTCACCACCAAGGCCTGTGATTCCGTAAACATGAGGGGATATTTGAGCGGTTTGTCATGTCCTTCGGCAACGGAGAGAATCATCACTTTGGCATCTTCGCCGAGGTTGAATTCCGCGGGGCAAACCAGATTGCCCACATTCTCGATTATGACCAACTCACGGCCTTCCAGTCCCAACGCTCGCGTCGCGCCCAGGATCATATTGGCGTCAAGATGGCATGCGCCCTTTGTGTTGATCTGCACCACATCCACCTTGGCCGCTTCCACTTTGCGCGCGTCCACGTCCGATGCGATGTCGCCTTCTATGACCCCTATCTTGTATTTATCCGAGACGGCCTCGAGGATTTTCAGGATCAACGATGTCTTGCCGGCCCCTGGAGAAGCCATGAGGTTCATTACGAACACTCGGAAATTTTCGAACTGAGCTTTCAGATTCTCGGCAAGTATGTCGTTCGCATTCAGTATGTCTTCCATTACGTTCAAGGTCTTAATGGCCATGTCATCTCCTTTTCGCCCTTGGGTTCCGGCGTTTTTTCTTCTCCGTCCCCCTGATTTCGGTAAGCGTATCTATGAATCCTATATGCTCTACGTAGGCACAGTCCTTTGGTAACCAATTGAGGGTGCGGACAAGTTGCTCGGTGAGGCTCATGCAGTCCGGTTCAACTACATCGCGCCGAGAGTAAACCTTGCACAAGTTCGTAGTGGTGTCCAGATATTTGCAGGGTTCATCGGTGTATACAACCACTCCGCCGCCCAGGTCCACCTTTTCGTAGCAGCACTTTCCGCACCGTGTACAAAGGGCTTCCCATTCATCCCGGGTCATATTCTTACTCCTCGAGTTCGGGATAAACCCGTTTCCACATCCTGCGTTAAATCAGATGAAGAGGTTGTCGTCAAGGAAACCGTTCAGCTCGCGGATCGGCGATCCGACGGCACTTCCTTAAAAGCTTGTTCTCGGATCAAAACTGTGGTAATTAAACAGCTATAATTTAAGGAAGATTCATGTCGTCGCAGATTTTTTTGCTCCGCAATCCCGTCGGCATGATCAACGACTTCCGGGCCCCTGCCCCGATAGAGGGTTTTTCGGAGATCAGAGCATATGAAAAAGCGGATAATAGAGGCATCGGTCCTGCTCGCGGCCCTGTGCATGGCCTGCTCGGTTTTTGCGTCTCAAACGGACGAGCACTTTCTACAGGGCTACAAACTGGGCATGGCCAGGAAATGGCTGGAGGCCATAGACCATTATTCCAAGACCATTGCGGCCGACCCACAACACGTTGAAGCGCACTTTCAGCGCGCCGTAACCCTGGAGATGGTGAATCGCACGCCGGAAGCCATCGCGGACTACGAAAAGGTGGTGAGCTTTCGGCCGGACCACTACTTGGCCGTCGAATACCTGGCACGGGCCTATGACAAGGTGGGCGACTATCAAAAGGCCTTGGACACGTACAACCGTGCGCTCAATCTCACGAAGAACGCCAAGTGGAAATCCATCATCCAATGGTGGATGGCCCGAGCCAAGCAAAATCTTCAAAGCGGTAAACGACCCGACAACGATTCTCGCGCCGGCCAACCCGACGCTCAAACGCCGGTGAACTGAATGTGAATTCGGACGGAGGTGATGTGTGTCTTCGGAAAACCCTGATCTCAGCGGAAAGGTAGCCATAGTAACCGGCGGCGGTAAGGGAATAGGGAGAGCGATAGCTCTCGGGCTGGCCCGATCCGGGGCCGAAGTGGTTGTTGCGGCCCGGTCCCAAGGCCCCTTGGATTCCGTCGTGGAAGAAATCAAGTCCATGGGAGGCAAAGCCGCGGCAAAGGTGATCGACCTGGGGCGAACCGATCAGATCCCGAGCCTGGTGGATTCGGTCGTGGAAACCTTCGGCACCGTGGATATCCTTGTGAACAATGCGGCTCGAAGCCTTTTCATGCCGCTTATGAGCGTCCGTGAGGACGGTTTTGACAAAATTTTCAACACCAACGTGAAGGCCGTTTTCGTGCTCAGCCGCGCGGTCGCCAAAGTCATGACCGGCAAGGGCGGGGGTCGGATAGTCAACATAACCAGTGTGGGAGCCGAACGCGGGAGTCCCATGATGGGATTGTATTTTGCCAGCAAGGCCGCGCTCAAGATGCTGACCATGTGTATGGCCGGGGAATGGGCGCCGATGAATGTCCTCGTGAACTCCGTGGGACCCGGTATGACGAGGACCGACTTCAGCAAACCCATATGGTCCAATCCGGATCTGCATGCTAAACTCGTGGAACGCATCCCCCTCGCAAGGCTGGGTGAGCCCGAGGATGTTGTAGGCGCGGTGTTGTTCCTCTGCTCGGATGCTGCTCGTTACATCACCGGGCAAACCATCTATGTGGATGGAGGGACATTAGCGGGCTACTAGTATCGTCCGGACGGCGTGGGCATTGTCCCGGCCGGCCGCGGTCGCTTTTCGATCTGCCGGGTTTCAGGAACAATGTCGACTCGTCAAAGCTTCCATGCCTTAATGAAGCAAAAAGAACATTGAAAGCCCAGAATCTAGTCTAGGGCCGGTCCTGTCATAGCGATCGCCTTATTTCAACAGCTTGAGGTTTATCCCCGCCCACTTTCCGTCTGCCGGACGACGGGGGGACGGACCTCGCCGCACAGCGGGCGTGTGGCATCGTTTATACTGGTTGCCAAGAGTTTTGTCCGAAACAGCCAAATCTCCCCCCCTTTTTTACCGGGAGCCCGGTAAGGGGGGGGCCAAAATGGCGCATGGGGACGCATGATTACCCCCCTTTTGTAAAGGGGAGTAGGGGGGATTTATCCTCAGAAGCTAAGACGATGTCCGAGCCCTCAAACGGACATTAATTTCGGCAACCGCCATAACCCAAAATGGTGTCGAAGGAGACTTTCATGGGAAGAAGGATTCGGTATGAATAATCAGGACCCCTGGGGGCCTTTTGAACAAGTTATGAAAGCCCCGTTGGAATGGGCCGGGACGTGGAAAAAGAAAACGTCGGGCTGCGTGATCGGTCATTTGCTCCCGGACGTTCCCGAGGAGATCATACACGCAGCGTCGGCTCTACCCACGGCGCTGGAAGGTGCCGGAGTCGGGATTTCGAGGGCGCGGGCCCACATACCGTCGTACACGTGCAATCACGCTTCAGGTGTGGTGGAGTTGGGACTCCAAGGCGCCCTGGCCGTCTTGGACGCAGTGGTGATTCCGTACGTTTGCGACACGACCAGAAACCTCGGCCACGTTTGGAATCGGCTTTTTCCCGCGCTGCCTTCCGAGTTCCTTCGTCTCCCCAAGCGATTGGACTTTCCCTCAGCTCGGGATTATCTCCATGCGGAATATACCCGACTAACCGAATCGCTTGCCCGAATCACGGGTCACAAAGCCTCCGAGAACGATCTGCAGGCGGCGGTGAATCTTTATAACAGCAGTCGCGCGCAACTTAGGCATGCGTTCCTTAAACACAGGGAGGCCCCCCGGGTCTGGACGGCATCCCGCCTGTTCCTGCTGACCGCGTCGGCTTTGCGCTGTCCCCGTGAGGATCACCTGGAATGGATGAAGGCTCTACCCTGGGATGCGAAGCCCGATCATTCGGATAACCCGCCCGTTCCCATCTACGTAAAGGGTAAGGTTTGGGATCCTCCGCAGATCTTCCGCATATTGGACGAGCTCGGCTTTGTAGTTGCAGGCGACGAAACCGTCACGGGGTTCCGTTCCGTTGCCGTCGATGCACCGGACCGCGAGGACCCCGTCGCTGCTTTGGTCGACCGCCACTTTGCCATGATACCTTACGTGGGCTATCACATCGACCCCGGAAGAACGATTACGGGACTCGTGGACCGGGCCCGGGAATCAGGTGCCGCGGGAGTGGTGTATCTGAACCCGAAATTCTGCGAAGCCGCGGCCTTCGACGTTCCCGACGGTCGCAAAGCGCTGGAAAATGCGGGGACGCCGTGTCTGGTCTTGGAAACCTCTTCGGGAAGCTCATCCGAAGGGCAGGTACGGCTCAGGCTGGAGGCTTTCCGAGAAATGATCTCATCTGAATTACTATAGAGGAAGCGCCCGAAATGGAACCCATCCAATCGCTCAAGCAGCTCAAGCAAATCAATATCGATTATTACGCGGGCGCTCATACAGCCAAACAGAGCGGGAAATTCGTCGCGTACGTCAATGCGTTTACCCCGGTTGAATTGCTGTACGCCACGGATATGTATCCCGTGTATCCTGAGAATCACGCGGTAATCATAGGCGCGCGCAAGCTTTCGTCCGAAATGGGGGCCGCGGCTGAAGCAATGGGGTATTCCGCGGACCTTTGTTCCTATGCACGTTGCGATTTCGGCGCGATCAAGACGGGTCGAAGTCCCACATGGGGCCTCCCCAAGCCGGACTTACTACTCATATCCAACAGCCAATGCGGGACGCTGACCAAATGGTTCGAAGTCCTATCCAGGCTGTACGACGCGCCCATGGTACTGCTGGATGTGCCTCATTCGTCCTCGGGAGAACCCGACCCGGCAGCGGAGGCGTACCTCCGGGACCAGTTGGAGGACCTGGTTAGGGTTATCGAAGGTATCACGGGGCGGTCCGTCGATTGGGATCGAGTTCGGGAAGCCATTCGAAAGTCCAAGCAGGCCTCGGACCTGTGGACGAGGGTGCTTGAAGCGGGCATGGCCCGACCGGCCCCCATAACCGTCTTCGACCAGTTCATTTCCATGGCTCCCATTGTGGCACAACGGGGGACCCAGGTCGCGGTGGATTTCTATGAGGCCCTTTCATCGGAACTGGAATCGCGGGTGGCTCAAGGAGTCGGCGCCATAGGCAACGAACGTTTTCGGCTGTTCTGGGACAATCTTCCCATATGGCCGGAACTCAGGGGTCTCTCGCAGCTCCTCGAAGGCCGAGGGGCGAATCTGGTCACATCCCTCTACACATGGGCATGGGCCCAGCTTTCGGTGGGTGAGGCGGACCCGTTGACCGACTGGGTACGCCAGTACCTCTACACGGCGAATCTGCATTTCGAATACCGGGTAAACCGATACGTGGAAATGGCCGAACGCTACCAACTTGACGGCTTCGTGTACCACTCCAATCGAAGCTGCAAATTCGTGTCCCAGGATATCCCCGAGGTGCGTCGCGCCGTGACCGAAATCACCGGCATACCCGGAGTAATCCTGGAAGCCGACCACAACGATCCGCGGCTATACTCCATGGAAAGCATTGAGAACCAACTGAACAGCTTTCTCGACTTGTTGGAATCGCGCCGTAACAAGGGATGACACCGACCTCCCTGGTTTCCCTTATGATGGTGGATTAACTCATGAACTCACGCCATGTGTCCGAAGAAACAGTGGGCGGCCTCATAGACGCCGCGAAGCTTCAACCCACCCACTGGCGAATCTGGTTGCTGTCCGCCATGGGCGTGTTCCTGGATGGGTTCGACCTGTTCATCGTGGCGGTGGCCATGCCGCTGATAGTGACAAGCCTTTCGCCCGGTCCGGTGATGCAGGGATTGATAGTGGCCGCTGCGCTGCTGGGGGCCATCGTCGGCGCATCGGTACTGGGGCATTTGACGGACCGCTGGGGCAGAAAATACCTTTACTTGGCGGACGTGTCCATTTTTATAGTGTTTGCGGCGCTTTCCGGTTTTTCCTGGGACGTGTATTCGTTGATAGCCTTCCGGTTCCTGCTCGGAATCGGAGTCGGCGCGGATTATCCCATTTGCGCATCGTACGTTACCGAGTTCATGCCCGCGAGAATACGCGGAAGGATGCTTGTCGGAGCATTCAGTTTTCAGGCCCTGGGGATGGTTGGGGCCGCCCTGACGGGACTCCTGTTGCTAAAGGTCTTTCCCGGTCAGGATTGCTGGCGTCTTATGCTGGCGGCCGGAGCGATTCCCGCAGGAATAGTGCTCGTATTTCGCATCACGGTTCCTGAAAGCGCTCGGTGGTGCTTGAGCCAGGGCCGCGTCGCCGAAGCGGTCCACATCCTCAACCAAATTATCCCCGGAAAAAAGAAAGAAATAGAGGCCGCAGCACTACGCGAGCCGGCATCGATGGAAGGAAGGCTCGGCTACCGGGCTCTTTTCTCGCGTGGCCGCATCCGGAGGACCGTACTCGCCTCGGTTCCTTGGTTTCTTATGGATATAGCCACCTATGGGGTGGGATTGTTCACACCTTTGATCCTGGCTACCATGGCCTTCGGGACCGGTCATAGAGGCCCGCTGGCGGCTGAGTATTCGGCCATTGAAGAAGCCGTGTTTCTGGATCTGTTCCTGATCCTCGGATTCGTGATCAATATTCTGCTGGTGGACAAATGGGGCCGAATCAAGCTGCAAGTGTTGGGATTTGCAGGTATGGCGCTCGGCCTAATAGTTCTGGCGACCGCGGAGCTATTGCCGGGAGCCGGCGCTGCACACGTGCCCCTGGTACTGATAGGATTCACTCTCTTCAACCTACTTATGAACATGGGGCCGAACGCCACCACTTTCATCCTGCCCGCCGAGCTTTTTCCCACGGAGGTTAGAGCATCGGGGCACGGCTTCTCTGCCGGGTGCGCCAAGATGGGCGCGGCCGTGGGAGCCTTCTTTCTGCCGCTCTTGCAGTCTTGGTGGGGGGTCTCGGCCGCGATTCTGATCATGGCTTTAGTATCCCTGCTCGGACTCATCGTCACGTTGATCTACCAAGTTGAAACCAAAGGGCAGGCCTTGGACGATCCGGGGAGGTGAGACCAAACCGACCTCAATCGGCATCCAACGAAGTCCGGCCGCATACGGTGAACGATGGGCCGGTTTGTCTTGGGCAGGGCACTATGGTAAAGTCGATGCCACTATAGGGCAAGGAGGCTTCCGCCATGAAGTGGTCCTTCAGGATCGGTTCCATATTGGGCATACCGATCAAGCTCCACGTAACCTTTCTACTCCTGTTGGTCGTCGTGCTGCTCACCGAGTCGTCCTTCCTAGGAACGGGCGGCATATGGGGAGTGGTTTTCATATGCCTCGTGTTCGCGTCCGTCGTGTTTCACGAGCTGGGCCATTCGGTGGTGGCGAGACGCTACGGCATTCCGGTGATCGACATTACTTTGCTTCCCATAGGCGGGGTGGCCCGGATGGCTTCGCCTCCGAAAGAGCCGCTCCACGAGATAATGATCGCGGTTGCCGGACCGGTATCAAGCCTTTTCCTGGCCATGTGCCTATGGTTCCTGTCCGAGGCCGCGACGGAGATCAACATATGGGACCTGTCGATAAAGTCCAACATCGTGGCTCAGCTTTGCTCGGTGAACCTGGTGCTGGCGTTATTCAATCTGATACCGGCCTTTCCCATGGATGGGGGAAGAGTCCTCAGAGGTGTTCTCGGGTTGAGACTGGGACCCTTGAAAGCAACGAAGATTGCCGTAGGGGTAGGACAGGTCTTTGCCATAGCATTGTTTTTCCTTGGCATATGGGTAATGAACCTGTTCATGATTCTCATCGCGCTTTTTGTGTACATCGGTGCCGAAAGCGAAGAGAGGCAGATGGGCCTGATGCTTTCCCTCGACGGGGTCAACGCGAGCTCCGTGATGATCAGCGACATTCAATCCGTGAGCCCTGAACAGACCGTCGGCGAAGTGATGGAACGTTTCTTCCGCACGTACCAAGGTGATTTTCCCGTCGTGGCCGATGGTTGGCTCGTGGGACTGATCACCAGAGAAACGCTAACGGAAGCGCTGCACAAGACAGGCCATACGGTCGCTGTTGAAACGATCATGGCGCGGGACTTTCCGACCGCGCGCGAGACGACGCCGTTAATGGAGATTCTGGAAATAATGAATAATGCCGGCAGCAAAGTCGTCGCCATAGTAGGAGACCAACGACTCAAGGGTTTGGTGACCCTGGAGCAAATCGGGCGGTACAACATGGTGTGCTCGGGTTATTCATGCGATTTTTCCCAACCTGGACGGGGATAGAACTATGTATCTGGTTACTGCTGAAGAAATACGCGCTTTTGACGCAGCGGCTATTGATGATTACGGCATCCCCGGCGTTGTCCTTATGGAGAACGCCGGCCGCAGTACTTTTGAGATACTTAGAGACCATCTAAACGCGGGGCTGGATGGTCTCAAGATATCGGTCATAGCCGGCCCGGGGAACAACGGGGGCGACGGGTACGTGGTCGCTCGGTACCTGATCAATAACGGCGCGGAAGTGGAGACCTTCCTGCTGAGCCCAAGGGACAAGATCAAAGGCGACGCTCTCATCCATCTCCGGATCTTGGAAAAGATGACGGAGAACATCCATGAAGTGAACGGCGTTGACGACATCGGGCCGGCCGCTCGTATCTGGAACACCTCGGATGTCATTGTGGACGCGATCCTGGGCACAGGCCTCCGGTCGGAGGTGCGTTCGCCTTACAAAGAGGCTGTGGAGGCCATGAACGATGCCCCGGCGCTTAAAGTCGCCGTGGACATACCCTCAGGTCTCGACGCGGATACCGGACGGATCCTGGGCGTGGCCGTTGAGGCGGACCTGACCGCGACATTCGGTTTCATGAAGCTCGGCATGGCCGTACACCCGGGTGTGGACATCTGCGGCCATGTTGTCACGGTGGACATCTCCATACCTGGACCGGTCATACTGCTGAAGCCGCCCCGGGCAAGGCTTTACCGTGAGTCTCATGCACGGGAAGACCTTCCCGGTAGAGGCGACCCCACGGCCCACAAGGGCACGTTCGGGCATTTGCTGGTGGTAGGGGGATCCCCGGGTAAGACGGGGGCCATTGCCTTGACGGCCCGCGCTGCGGGAAAAATCGGGGCCGGTCTGGTAACGGCCGCGGTGCCGGCATCGCTCAATCCCATTTTCGAGATGAAACTCACGGAAGAGATGACCGAGCCGCTTCCCGAGGCTGTTCCGGGGATACTGGGGCCTGAATCAGCGGATCGAGTCCTATCTTTGGCGAAAGGCAAACGATGCATGGTCTTGGGGCCGGGTCTTTCAACGGGTGACGGAATATCGCGATTCCTGGCACGCATACTGGAGGAATACGAAGGCTGGGTGGTGCTGGACGCCGATGCCTTGAACGCGTTGGCCGAAAACGTGGGCGCCCTGAAGAGGGACCGCGGCAATATTGTCCTTACTCCTCATCCTGGTGAAATGGCACGACTGGCCGGCTGTTCCACGCGCGACGTCCAGGATGATCGTGTGGGCATGGCTCGACGCATGGCCGAAGGGTACGGTGCGGCGATCATCCTGAAAGGGGCCCGAACCGTCATCGCTTTTCCGGACGGGAGTTCGGTCATAAACACGTCCGGAAACCCTTGGATGGCCTCGGGGGGGCAAGGGGACGTGTTGAGCGGTATCCTCGGGGGATTGCTGGTTCAAGGCGTTCCTGCGGAGAGGGCGTTACCCCTGGGCGTATTCCTGCACGGGTATGCCGCGGACCGGATCGTCGAGGCAATCGGCCCGGCTCCGGTTCAGGCCACGGCTGTAATTGAAGCCTTACCCGCGCTTCTGGGGCGTTTGGCGCAGGATGAAGAGCCCGAGGAGGACGAATGCTGCGATTCCCACCATGATTGATCGAGACCGTTTCCCTTGCGGTGGCCGAAATTCATGACCGTTTGACGGTTCGG
>JAZDOF010000368.1:0-2774 GCA_043799015.1 Pseudomonadota bacterium
AAAGTACCGTAGAGGGCTTTGGCGCTGCCTGTCTCAGATGGCCGACAATCGGTGAACCGGCAGAGGGTTCCGCACAATCACCCTGTAACCATTCACTCTTGTGGGGCCTTCCAGCCTGCCGAGATCGCACTAAGAAAACTCGCAGGCTAGAAAGCCTGCGCCACATTGAGATTGGAATTTTCCCCCCGTAAGTGAATGGTTACATCACCTTAACGTTCTTCCACAATTGGTGAACGACCTCGCAGGGGCGACCAGCGGTCGCCCTACTCTTCAATTCGGCTACAGCGGAAATGCAAACCTCCGTGGTAGTCTTCCACCGATTGGTTACTCCGTTCCTCAGCTTTCTTTCCGTATTCCCCCCATCGGACATTTTTGACATAACCAATCCCCGCTGATATAGTCATTATCTCTAGGCAAAACCCTGATGGGCATCGTCGCGTTGTTCGTGCAAACCCGGTACTTCGACGGCGAAAACATGCCGACGGTTCTGCCGCAGTGTATTGAGGCGGTCACGGGAATCAAATATGACGAAACCTTTTCTCAAAGTGCTCCGTGAAGATGAGGCAAGGGACCTTCTCAAGGTTTTCGGCCCGTTGGACACGGAATCAGCCGCTCTGGACGACGCCCTTTTTCGCGTTCTTGCCCGGCGTGTTCAGGCCCCGGAAGATATACCATCGTTCAATCGTTCAACTATGGATGGTTTTGCCGTGCGTGCCGCGGACACGTTCGGCGCCACGGAATCGTCGCCGGCCCTGTTCGAGGTGTCCGGAGAAATCCGCATGGGTGAAATCCCCGATTTCAAGCTCGGGAAGGGGCTCGCCGTCCGCATCTGGACCGGGGGCGCTCTGCCTTCCGAAGCTGATGCCGTAGTAATGGTGGAGCACACGCAGGAATTGGACGAACGTACCATCGAAGTCTTCAAGTCCGTAGCCCCCTTTGAGAACACCGTCAGAAAAGGAGAAGATTTCAAGTCCGGTGAGGTACTCCTCGGGCCGGGCCGTCGGCTAAGACCACACGACCTAGGGTTGTTCGCGGCCATGGGCCTTCAGTCCGTAACGGTGCATCGGAGCCCGGTGGTGAGCATCATGAGCTCGGGGGACGAAATCGTCCCCATCGACATGGAACCTCCTCCCGGCTGCGTACGGGACATCAATCGCCACACTCTACACGGCCTTACCATTGAAGCGCACGCAATCCCCCGCTGGATAGGTATTGCACCGGACCGTCTCCGTGACCTGTCGGCCATGATGGACGAGGGATTGGCCGGGGGCGATGTGCTTGTGATATCCGGCGGTAGTTCCATGGGCAGCCGAGACCTGGTGATCGAAGCCATCAAGAGCGCAAATGATTCCGAAATCCTTCTGCACGGCGTATCCATATCCCCCGGAAAACCTCTCATACTTGCCAGGGTGGGCACGAAGGCCGTTTTTGGTCTGCCAGGCCACCCCGTGTCCGCGATGGTATGTTTCGAACAATTTGTGGTCCCGCTAATCAGGCGCCTCGGAGGCGAGGGTGAGCAGCTTCCTTTCCCGCGTCCCCGCGTTCAGGCCGCATTGAGCCGCAATCTGCCTTCCCGCGAAGGACGAACCGACTATGTAAGGGTGAAGCTGGATAAAAACGGCGACCGGCTGACCGCTGTTCCCATTACCGCCAAATCCGGCGTCATTTCCGCCATGGTGCGAGCGCATGGCTGGATACGTATAGAGGCCTCATGCGAAGGACTGTACCGTGGGGACCTTGTAACCGTTCATCTGTCATCGCATTGGATAGGAGGTCCTATTGAGAAGGAATATCTATCTGGACATGAAATCTCCCGCGGATGCCTTGGAGATTTTCATGAAGCACGTGGACCCGAGCGCCTTTCCAGGAGCTGAAATCGTTCCGACATCACAAGCCCTGGGGCGAGTTACGGCTTCTCCCGCAATTGCCGCGATTTCGTCTCCGCATTTTCATTCAGCCGCGATGGACGGTTTTGCAATACGGGCGCAGGACAGTTTCGGTGCCGGACCTGATCGACCCATACGCTTCAAATTAGGAACTACGGCCTGGCCGGTGAACACCGGACGTCCCATACCGCCGGGCACGGACGCGGTGGTGATGATCGAGGACGCAGACTTCGTCGGGGAAGACTCTTTCGAGATAGATAAGGGTTTGGTGCCTTGGCAATACGTGCGGAGGGTGGGAGAGGATTTCGTGGTTTCCGAAATGATCCTCCCCGCCAGGCACCTAATAAACCCCTACGACCAGGGCGCTCTTCTCGCGGGAGGCGTGTTCGACGTCAAGGTCGTTGAAAAGCCGCGTGTGGTGCTGGTGCCTACGGGCAATGAACTCGTGTCCGCTGAATCCCTTAAGGACAGGCAACCCCATGTGGGCGAGGCAATCGAATTCAACAGCGTAATGCTCACCGGACTAGTTGAGCGCACCGGCGGCTCGGCTCACAGTACCGACATCGTTCCGGATGATTTTGACGCCTTGAGAACCGCAGTGAAAAGCGCGGCGGAGTCGGACGCGCATATGGTGGTCATCCTCGCCGGATCGTCTGCCGGAAGCGAAGACTTTACCGCTGCCGTCATCCGTGGTCTCGGGGAACTGCTGGTCCACGGCGTGGCCATGATGCCGGGCAAACCCACGATACTCGGTATCGTAAACGGCAAGCCGATCCTGGGCAACCCCGGATACCCGGTATCCGCCGTATTGTCCTTCGAGCTTTTCGGGCTACCGGTGCTTGATGCCATGCTGGGACGACCCCGGCGAAACCGGCCCTCCATAACGGC
>JAZDOF010000374.1:0-4018 GCA_043799015.1 Pseudomonadota bacterium
GTGACGCAGGATCGACTCGGTGCGATACCTCAAATCGGCCTGGGTCCTTCAAAGGCCGTGAAGTTCTATTGGTCCTCGCTATGACTTGGGCTACGGTCCTGTTTTTTTGCCCTCGCCAGGTTTGGGCCTTTCAATCCCATCCCGCTCCTGAAGGCCTCTACGTCCACCAATTAGCCCACCTTGTCTTTATCATAGCGATGACATTCTTCGTGTACTGGCTGGAAGTGAACCTCTTCACAAGGGAGAGGGGGTGGCGGTACATTCAGGTTTCGGCACTACTGTTCATCATATGGAATATTGTTGCAGTTTTGGGGCACTGCGTGGAGGAGTTGCTGCCCAAGGAGCTTTTCGTAGGCGATCCGGATTGGTCCCAAAGGCTTGTGGCCGGGACCAACACGTGGGCCGAATGCTTCTATGTTCTGAAGATGGACCACATCATTTGCGTGCCGGCCGTAATCTGCCTTTTCATGGGGATCCGAACACTGTATCAAAACGCATTGAAGCATGGAAAGCCGACCGATGGGTGACACCTATTCGCTTGCCCCGGTATGGTTCACCGATGTGATCGGGTCAGGCCTGATGGTGGTTTTCTCCTTTCTATCGGTCGTATACGCTCGCCGTCTAGTCAAGGTCGATCCTTCAAACTTGATGTGGACATACCTGCTATGGTTGTCCATCGCTTTGGCCGTATTTGCCGTTTCCCGTTCGTTCGGTCACATTGCCAAGCGGCTTCTCCTTGCCGTGAATATGATGGATGTTTGGAGGGAAATGCGTCCGTTCAGCGGGGGGCTCAACACGATCACCTTTGTGGTGATGGCATCGATCACTCTTTTCTTCCAGAGAGTTCAGCGAATCAATAGGGAGGTGCTCAACGACAAGAAGGCCCTGGAGGACGCCGGCCGTGAAGTTATGAGACTTAACTGCGACCTTCAGTCGTTGGTTCAGCATAGGACCGATGAACTGGGTCGGTCCGAGGAGAAATACCACCGCGTTTTTGAAAGCTCCATGGACATGATTTTCATACTTGACGGCGAAGGTCGTTTCCTGGACATCAACAAAGCGGGCACGGCATCGTTGGGGTACGATTCCAAAGAAGACATTATCGGAGAAAGGGCTCTGGGCGACCTGTTTGTCTGTCGGGATGAACTCAGACAACTGATGGCCGACCTGCAATCCGAGGGGTACGTTAAGGACCGCGAGTGTCGCCTTGTATCCGCCAAGGGGGTGGAATTGTCGTTCTTGCTCGGAGCCGCGGGTAGAAAGGACGATTCGGGACGGACGGAGAGCTACGAAGGCATTGCCAAGGATATTACGGCACGACGTCAAATGGAAAGACAACTTCAGATGGCGGACAAACTGGCATCTTTGGGCCAGGTTTCCACCGGCATAGCTCACGAAATAAACAATCCATTAGGAATTATATTGGGTTACACCCAACTGCTCATTCGAGAGGCGAACCCTGGAACCCAAGTCCGCGATGATCTCAAGACGATTGAAAAACACGTTCTAAACTGCAAGAGGGTAGTCGAGGACTTGCTCAAGTTCGCGAGAAGCACACGAACAAACAACACATCATTGGACCTGAATCAATGTCTGGCGGACGTCGTTTCCCTGCTTGCTCACCAGTTGGAACTGGACAACATACACCTGGAGATGGATCTTCACCCCGATCCCCTCACCGTGGTGGGAGATGCCGAGAAGCTCAAACAGGTATTCATGAACCTGCTGGTGAACGCCAAACAGGCCATATCCCGTTCCGGAAACATAACGGTAAAGTCCGAGCACGACCCTGAAGCGGAAGCGGTTAGTGTGGTAATATCCGATACGGGATGCGGAATCTCACCCCAGGCCATCGACAAGATTTTCGACCCGTTCTTCACGACCAAGCCTTTGGGGGAGGGGACCGGACTGGGATTATCGGTAAGCTACGGTATTATTCAGGACCACAAGGGACGGATCGAAGTTGTGAGTCAACCGGGCAAAGGGAGCACGTTCGCCGTGATATTACCCGCTGGGTAGGGCGCAATGCCTTCGGATGACGGCATCGGTCTTGTTATCGTTACGGAAAGCGATGATGCACGAATTCGCGTCCCTTCCCGACTGGGCAACCGCGGGTGAAGCCCACGGATAGACCGAAGACGGCGCCCTCTTGTTGTAGCAAGGGTGGGGCGGAAAACGCCGGCGTCTTGTCGGACGAACAGGCCCGCTCGCAGCAGGCAACCGGGCTGTGCCGGCAAGGACTTGAAAACGCGGCCGGGCGGCGAAACACTAATTCGCCGGAAGCATTTCCTGCTCGACGCCCACCGTGTGAAATTCGGGGTCCTTGTGCATTAGGACGCCCCCTCTTCCAAAGCGCAAGCGGCAATCCAGGCATCGGCCACGGAGAGCCTATGGGAAGCCTTGAGCTCCCCGGCCCGCACGAGCAAATCGGGTGACTCGCGTATCCAAACAATTGGTAATGCCAAGCACTGCTCGTAGGCATGCCTACCGCAAAGCTCACCCTCGTCCCGCCAAACCCGGTACAGAACCTCCATCAGCGTCATGAAGCAACCGAGGCATGTCACGATGCCTCGTTGGGCCTGCTCCAGGACATCGGCCACTCGTTCGGCCCCTGGTTCGTCGTCACGCAACGTGAGGATCGCCGACGTATCCAGAATGTATTTTTTCATTCCCCGGCCGACTCCGCCCGACGGTCCTCGAGCAGTCGTTGAGTCGCACCGCCTTTCCCTCGACCCCGGAATGCCTCGACGGGATTCGCGGGAACCGGGATTACTCGGATGCCATCGGCCTCAACTACCCACTCAAGCCGGTCCGACCGGGTCAGTCCGAATCGGCGGAGGATCTCCGCAGGAATCTCCGTTTGTCCATGCTCGGTGATCGTGGTTCTCATGGTCCGCCTCTCTTAGCCTTCCAAAATTCCAACGATGATAGGAAGTATAGCAAGCGACGATCTCCTTGTCTCTCTGTGTATCCCACTCTCTATGAATTCTCCAAGTTTGGTAAGAGAACAACGAAGCCGATTCTTGTCATTTGCTGTATAATAAGTCGGCAGATTCCGCAAAAGGGCTGCAAAGGCGTACTCGTAAAGGTTCAATGGGGTCCGCCCCATACCGCTTCGGTCGGCTTGTTTCCGTGAACCGCAATGCAAGCATATTCATTGCCGCTTTCGCAGCCGCGTAATGGCGGAACGGTATCGTCAAGGAACCCTTTCATCGGAAAGTTGAATGATGCAATCCCCCAGGTCCAGACTGTTGATCGTCGATGATGAAGAAGACATGCTGAGACTTCTCAAGCGCAGCTTGTCCGCGGACCTCGACTGCGATGTGGAAATCGCCTCCAAGGCATCCTACGCGTTGAAATTGCTTGAAGGCCCGCCCTTTGACGTGGTTCTGACCGACGTGAGGATGCCCGGAATAGACGGCATGGAATTGCTGGAACGGGCTAAGAAAGGGCGTCCGGACCTCACGGTCGTAATGATGACCGCTTACGGCAGCATAGACCTGGCGGTCAGGGCGATAAAGCTGGGGGCCTATGATTTCATAACCAAACCCTTCGAGCACGATAAACTCGTTCATTTGATGGAAAAGGCCCTTGAAAGAAGCCGACTGGTACACGAGAACATGCTTCTTCATCGCCGTATCAAGGAACGAGAAGGCTTTCGGGATATGATCGGCGCGGGTCCCGCTATAAGAAAGATCTTTGAAACCATTAAGCTGATATGTGGAACCCCGGTCACGGTTCTGCTGACCGGTGAATCCGGGACAGGAAAGGACATGGCCGCGAGGGCCATACACAAGCATAGCGACCGGAGCTCCCGTCCCTTCGTGGCGGTCAACTGTCCCAACATTCCGGAGAATATTCTCGAGAGCGAGCTCTTCGGCTATCGCAAGGGCGCCTTTACTCACGCCGTGCAGGACAAGAAAGGGCTTTTCTTGGAAGCCCAAGGCGGAACCATATATCTCGATGAAATAGGGGACATTTCACTCACGCTTCAAACCAAGCTTCTCAGGGTCTTGCA
>JAZDOF010000376.1:0-6013 GCA_043799015.1 Pseudomonadota bacterium
GGTACTGTGAACAGGCCCGTGCCGCGGGGCTCTTCCCCGCGTCCAGATCAACCGGGGATTCGGACCGGCGCTTTCCGCCGACCAGGTAGGCGGTTGCGTTCGCACGTTCCGACGTTATGTTTTCGATTCAGGTCCTCTCCCCTCGTCGTTCTCCTCGATGAGGCGGGACGCGGCCCCGACCGCTTCTTCCAGGGTCTCTAACTCGCCTCCGCCCTGCATCACCGCCAACCGGTCCAGTATGTAGCCTATGACGGGTCCGGGGGTAAGCCCGAATATGCTCATCAGGTCCCGCCCCCCCAGGAGTGGGACCGTCTTCTCCTTGAGGGATTCGGAATAGATTTCAATCACCGAACGTGCCCCTTCGAAGGCTGACACATCGGATGCTTGACTCCGCCACGGTCCTCGCGCTGCCCGAAGGTCGGCCAAGAACAGAAGCATTAATCCCACGACGTCTTCGCCGAATGATCGGATCAGCCTGAACTTGGCTTTACGCGTCGGATTGGGGTCATTCAGTACCATGGGCCTCATATGGCCCTCAATCAACGCCTCGATGATTCGAGTCTCCCGTTTGGCCAATCTGAGCACATCGGCGTGCGCGTGGAATATCTCCTTGGAAATGGTTTCATGACCGAAGAAACGTGTCCGTCCCGTCTCCGGGTCCCGCGTTTTTGCCCGGGGTTTTCCCGAATCATGGAAGAGCAGGGCCAATTTAAGGAGGGCCATTCGGGGCCGCCTTACAACCGGTTCCGCTTCAAGGTAATTGTTTACCGTGGAGGCCTCCGCACCGAAAAGATACTCAGAAGCGGCCGTTAGCTCCTCCAGTTGCGCTATTGCTTCAAGAGTGTGCTCCCAAACATCCAGATGGTGGTACGGATTCTGTTCACACCCCCTCATTGGGTTCAACCCGGGGAAAACCACCTCGAACACCCCCAAGGCGTCCATCTCGCGCAAGGCTCCTATGGATCCCTTAACGGCCAGTGCGGCAATCAGTTCGTCTCGGATACGTTCACCGGCAATGGTGTTGAGTCGGGACACCGTCCGCACGACATCTCTTTGAGTTTCCGGCGCGACGGAAAACCCAAGGGCCGCCCTGAAACGAAAAACGCGCATCACCCTCAAGGGATCGTCCGCGAGGCTGTCGGCCGAGCAAACCCTTATGGTTGCGGCTGCAAGATCGACTCGTCCGTTGGTTGGATCAATGACCCTATCAAGTCGCCCTGCGATGAAGTCATCGACGGACAGGGCCATGGCATTGATGGTGAAGTCCCGCCGCCGCAGATCTTCTTCCAGAGTGGGCCCCTTGAACGGAGATATGTCGATCCATATTTCGGGTCTTCCCGGATACACCATCCTTACGATGCCGCGTGCGCGATCCAAGGGGACCAGGCTTAGTTCGGGACATATCCGCTTCAGGCTTCGAGCGAATCCGAACGTGTCGCCTCCCAAAGCAAGGTCGATGTCCGAACCGGACGGACGCCCAAGAAATGCGTCCCGTACGGCCCCCCCGACGACGAAGCATTCCCCTTCCGACCAGGGAATTAGTGCAAGTGTCTTAAGGATGGTTTGAAGGCGCTCGATGGGAGCCCACCCCGTCAGGACGGATTGCCGCGCGGAGGGCCGCCAGCCTGGAGCAATTCGAATCTAATGGTCCCTACGATGGGGTTTGAGGTCAGCAACAACGGGATTCGGCGGCTGTCATCCGACATCCAAAGCCTTGCTTTGCCCAGCTCCTTCTTGTCTCCGGTGAGCTTTACGATCTTCAGATCGAGCCCCAATGCCTGAAAGGTGCCTCCCTTGACGGTGAGCGGTCCGGTAGTATGCGGCGTGACGAACAATCTTGCCCTGTCTTTGCCGTCGTACACATCCACACGCAAGGCTTTCTCGAATCGCGGTTGGCTGCGAAGAAGAAACGCCGCGGTTATCGGATCGTAGGCCGACTGATACTGCTCCTGGTGGCTCTCCCGTTCCTCGCCTTTCTGCTTGTCTACCATGACGAGACCACTTTTGTGGTCAAAGGTCAAATTCACCAACTCGGCCGGAAGCAGGTTGGACTTTAGCTGAAACGTATACCATTGCGGTCGAAAAGTCTTGGCGTGAAACCCGGCCTGGACCTTGCTCCATAGCTCGATCATGGTCTTGAGCACTCCGTCGGATACCGCCTGCACGCTGACGTGCATGTCGGCCCCGTCCCGTTTGGTGGTAATGTCGCCGTGCGCGGCCTTCTGTCCGTTCCATGTAACTTCGTAACGTAGGATTTCCATATGGTCGTCACCCAGGGCATCGGCCGGAAATACCGGAAGTAAGGCCAAGCCCGAAAAAACTAGAAACGCTCCTACGGCCGCAACCGAAGGTCGGCCCATCAACGGCATGTCTGCTCCGTTATTCATTAATCGTAAATCGTTTTACCATAGAGCCGGAATTCACCCTAGAGTACGCCGACAGGAAAAAGCACACGACAATGACCGTGGGTGCAGCCCAAACTTCAACCCCGGCCGGCATTATCGGCAAGGCCGAAGCTGGGGGAAGGCGAGGCCACATCGGCGGGAATCTCCGGGAAGAGGGATTTATCCGCTCTCTCCGCCGTGAACTCTAACCATTAATCGTGGGCCGGGAATAGCCCGCCTCATGCAGGGCGGACCGACGAAAGCCGCGTCACTTGAAACGCCGCAGATGGAACTCTTTCTTGCTTTGGGGCATGTATATGACCAAAGTGTCTCCGGAAAGTCGGTACGGCCACTGATCGGTGTGTCCTTCCTCGTCCGTTACTTTGATCTCCTTTTCCCCAAGATCGTACTTTCCGGTCTTACTCTTGATGCCCGCCGACTCTTCCCTATCGGACCTGTTGAAAATCACCCGGCCTTTGTCGGTGAACTCCACAAGAGTGCGACTCGTTCCCCGGGGGCGTTCCTCCTCCCCCTTTTCGTTGACGCGGAACATCAGCTCCCACGTGTCCACAATTCGGCTGCCCGACAAAGAGGCGGACGCGGCCGTCGAAGCCTCCCCGGAACCTCCGGCAGGCGCCGGATCGGCCTTTTTGGGAACGCCTGCGGTTATGCACGACGCGCATAGCAACGGTATTATGAGCAGCAGCCACCCCCTGAACAAGCCGCGTGCCGCAGGGGCTCGTTCACTCTTCCTCGAATGACCTGTCGTCATGAAGCTGCTCTCCTCGAAACAAGCGGCGTCATCGGCTACCACATGGTATCGAAGACGGGCGTTTCCTTAACCGATCCGGCCGGCTCGGCCTTCGCTGTAACCGCCTCCGTACCGCCTGTCGGGGCTTTGGGAGCTTGAGGCTTTCTAATGGGGAAATCACCGCGCGCCAGTCGAGTAAGAAGTTGATTATCCATGATTATACAGTAAGACCCTACGTCCAGGGTGTGAAATACCGCTTCGGCATCTTCCCAGTCGAGCCCCAAGCATCCGTGCGTCAAACGACCGCCGGTGGCTTCGGCATAGTGGATGTACCGCGTGCCGTCGAAAACGAGCTTGAACCTAAAGAACCCCGGTACTCGCCTGTCTTCGTATTTCTGAGGTATGGGCTCACCTTCCTCTATGAAGTACCAATCTGGGCGAATCCAGTCATCCACCGGCTGCTTACTCCGTATGGGATAAATCCCCGTGGGGGTTTCAAAGGCCCCTACCTGGGTATTGCCTTTGCCGATGGCGACCGGGCCTATTCTCAACAGGCGCCCATCCCTGTCATAGAGATAGAACTGAAAATTTCGCTTGTCCATAACCACGAAAGATTTTCCGTTCTTCTTGGTTATGAAGCCAGCGACCTGTTCGGCCTCGGCCATTATCTGATTGACCTGCCCCTCCCCGCTTACCCTGTGACCGTAGTAATCCTGGTAATCGGCCTGGTATTGCGGGGCCGTCGGTTGAGGACGAAGACTGTTGCGGCGAACTTGCTCACGGAGTATGGTCTCCGCGTCACGCCTCTCATGGCCGGAACGTCCGTTCGCAGCGGGTGCCTGGGGGTACCCGTAAGGATCGCGACCATAGGCATTGGCGCCGCGTGAGGCGTTTCGCGGGTCTCTCTGATAAGGGTCCCGGTTATACTGTTGTTCCTCGTACGGGTTGTAATAACCTTGGGCGTGAACGGCCGGGACCGGGCAAAGAAGCATGAGGATCAGAATCACTCCCCAATAGATTGTTCGATTCCGCATGATTACAGCTCTCTTCTCCCGTGACTGTGCGAAAAAAACGTTCATCGGGTGGAAATTGTTCCTCCTATAATGCAAAACTGAAGATCTGTCAACGAATCACGTTCGGTTATGCCGATTACAAGTTGTTTCCACCGGCATGACATGACGAGATCCCGATTCAACCGAATCCGTACTTCTTCATTTTGTACTGGAGGTTGCTTCTCGAAATGCCCAATATCTTCGCGGCCTGCGCCTGAACGTGGCCGGCTTTCTCCAGCGCCATTCCGATCATCTGTTCTTCCATGGCGTCCAGAGTTTCCGTGAGCCCCCTATCCAGGGACAGTTCCGCCGCCTTCCTCTCCGGCCCGGGGTTGTTTCCGACTATTTCCCCCGGTATGTCATCCATGGTTATCTCCGTGCCGCGCCCCAGGACCACGGCCCGCTCGATCACGTTCTCCAGTTCTCTTATATTTCCGGGCCATGCATAGCGGGCGAACCGGCTAAGAACGTCGGGGCCCACGGAGACCGGAGGACGATTCAACCTTTCGGCCACCTTGTTAACGAAATGTGCCGTCAATAACGGTATGTCTTCAACTCGCTCCCTCAAAGGGGGGGTCTGCACATGAACTACGTTGAGGCGAAAAAACAGGTCCTCCCTGAAACGGCCGGCTTCGACCTCATGCTTCAGGGTCCTGTTGGTGGCCGTTATGATTCGGACATCCACCCTGATGTCCTTGTTCCCTCCGACTCGCTGAAATTCATGCTCTTGAAGCACTCTGAGAAGTTTGACCTGGAGGCTTAGCGGCATATCGCCCACCTCGTCAAGAAAAAGGGAACCTCCGTCGGCCAATTCGAATTTTCCTTGCTTGGTCTTATGGGCCCCCGTAAACGCTCCTCTTTCATAACCGAAAAGCTCTGATTCCAAGAGTGTTTCCGGCAACGCGGCGCAGTTGATCGACACGAACGGATTATTAACCCGCGAAGAATCCTTGTGTAGGGCCCGCGCCACAAGCTCCTTGCCGGTCCCGGATTCCCCGGAGATCAGTACCGTGGTAGGCGTGTCGGCCACACGCTTGATCACGGACAAGACCTTCTGCAACGCGGGGGACCTACCCACGATGTCCCCCGACATCGTACCAAGTTCCGTCTGAAGGTACCGAATGTTCTTTATGAGAGACCGCTTCTCCACCCCTCTGGCTACCGCGCGCTTGACGTCCTTGTTATCGAACGGTTTCTGGATATGGTCCAACGCCCCCTTCTTCATCGCGGCCACCGCCTGGTCAACCTCGGCGTAAGCGGTCATAAGGATCACCGGCAGGTCCGGGTCGTGGGCGGCAATTCGGTCGAGAAGTTCCATCCCGGACATTCCGGGCATCTTTATGTCGGTTAGGACCGCATCCACCGGGGTTGACTCGATGATCCGCACGGCTTCCGTGCCGGACGAGGCGGTCAACACGTCATACCCCTCCTCGGAGAGCATGTCCTCCAGCACCACAAGATAATTCCTTTCGTCATCCACTACCAGTACTGTACCCATGTTACTGCAAATACCGCCTCAAGCTGAATATCCGTTCCTTGATCTAACCCTTCAGTTACGAAGAGGAAATTCCGATCTCAACGTGGCGCAGGCTTTCCAGCCTGCGAATTTTCTTTGTCCGATCTCGGCAGGCCGGCAAGCCTGACAAGAGTGAATGGGTACCCTCGATCATCCTGGGTTCCCATCCCATAGGCGTCAAGATAACGGTCCAATCTTTATGATATCATGTGGTTATATTCCACCGGCTCTTCCTTACAGCAAAGACCGACAGAGAAATCCCCCCCAACCCCCCTTTAGAAAAGGGGGGAGAAATCGGTCTCTTACCCCC
>JAZDOF010000439.1:0-4428 GCA_043799015.1 Pseudomonadota bacterium
ACAATGAAGGATAACAATAGGATAGCAATAGTCCTCGGCATCCGTCCGGACGTCATTCGCGCGTCTCTTGTCCTTAATCTGCTGAAGGCATCTCCCGAAGTTGAGGCGTTGTTTATATGGTCCGGACAGCATTACTCGGACAACCTTAAGGACGTCTTCTTCCGGGAACTGAACGTTGCCCGACCGGACGTGGAATTAGGGGCGGCGGGAGATAACGATGCCGCCGTAGTCTCAGCGGTGATCTCTAGATTGTATGAGGCGCTTATCGACATACGGCCCCGGGCGGCCGTCTTCCTTGGAGATACCAATACTGTAATGGGATGCTTGGCTGCTGCTCAGCTCAATATACCGATAGTTCACATCGAAGGCTGTATGAGATCTTATGACTGGCGCATGCCGGAGGAAAAGTACAGGACCACGATTGATCACTTATCGGATGTCATCTATGCCTATTTTGACGAATACAAACGTCAGGGGATCGCCGAAGGAATCAACCCTCGTAGCATAGTGGTCGTTCAAAACCTTATCGTCGACGTCCTGGAAGAACACTTTTTTCGCCGAAAACGCTTCTACGATGAAATGGCATCCTCCGGTTTCTTCAGAACTCGCGGACTGAAGAAAGGAGACTACTATCTGTTGACGTGGCACCGTCGAGAGAACGTTAACGTCCGTGAATCAATGGTAGCCGTTCTAGATTTGCTGGCCTTCACTGACAGGAAGGTCTATTTTCCGGCCAGTTATAGAACTCAGAAGCAACTGGCCGCCAACGGACTCGCTCTACCTGCTAACGTTACCATGGTGGACCCCATCGGGTATCAAGAAATGCTTGTGCTTACGGCGAATTCGAGAGGCGTGTTGACCGATTCCGGTACTGTAGTTGAAGAGACCGCCGTGCTCGGAGTACCCTCACTTCAGATCAGGAAAGCCACCGAAAGACCCCAGGTTTATGATTGCGGCTCAAGCGTGAAGTTTGACCCTGACCAGCCTGACCGGTACCCGCTGGATGACGTCTTTCATAAGCTCGAGGGCCTATACGGCAAGACCTGGGATCACGGACTGGGAGACGGAAAGGCGTCTGAGAGGGTGGTAGCGGACCTCAGTGAGAGGCTGTCCACGGACTCCTTCGGCCTTCACCGCCCTCAGGACTACCATCTGGACATTCGTCGATCGTTCAGGGATGATGGACTGAATGGATGATCGACTGAAGGCGGGCAGGTGACGGGCCTGGGTTCCTTAGTATGGGTCGGACCGCACAGGAGGTCCGAGGTGAGACTCCGGCGTGAAAAGGAGCAAGGCAAGAGGGCCGTACATTTGGACGACGGATATTACAACGCCCTATCAGGCGTCGTGAGCACGTATATGAGATGAGGCCTCCGGGTGCCGAATTCCACAGTGGCATCAACCGAATGCTTAAGGATGAGGGGCCCCGGCCGGCTCAAAGGTCGTGACGGGAACGCCGTATCACAACTACGTCGGCGGCGCGAGGGAAGGAATGATTGATCGCCGCCGACACCCGCCGCACGAACTCGATCAAACCGCCGGCAGTTGTTGGAATAGCCCAAAGAGGAGGGGTAGACCAGCACACAACATCGTTTGCAGGCAACCAGTGTTCGTATAGTGCGAATGGTAATCGTTCACCACGATAGATGAGGAATTAACCACGAAGCGAAGGCACAAAGAAATCAAAGGCTAATACTACTTAGGCCTCTGCGGGGCTAGGCGCCGGCTTTCACTGACAGGTGAGCACGATCCGCAAGTCAACCGGTGTTTGTCCATCATTTCAAATCCCACTTCGTGTCTTGGTGCCTTGTATATTGCTTCGTGGTTTGATTTTCCGGGGCCGGCGCGCCGGCGCGGTGAATGTTTACCAAAAATGAAAGCCGGAGTAGTGTAATGGGATCTCTTTCCAACCCGGCAAGGTGGCTGATATGCCTTATTGGCGTATCGGCCGGCTTGTGGGTCTGGCAACACGACCAAGAAACCAAGTTACGGCGAATCGTAGTCCACGCGATGATTGAGAGCGGCAGCGATACGCTGGAATTGTGGATGAACGACACGTACCGCGCACCGCTGATGCTGGAGGTTTCGAGCCAAGAGTTGAAGAGATACGAGTTTCCGGTGCGGGATGGGCGCATTTCCTTCCTACGCTTGGATCCGGGGATGAAGGCGCAGACAACGCTGGGCATAGAGAGCATCAGCATCGAGGACGGTCCGCGAATTGTAAAGAAACACCTCGCAGAAGACATCGCAAAATGGGTAACGGTGGGGATTTCAAAAGCCGAAATTCGGCACAATGTACTCTTTGTCACCACCAATACGTCGGACCCTCAAATCATGTCCGCCATTGAACCGGTTGATCTTGAGAAAAATGCGCTTATTCGCTACCTTGTCGATCGCCTCGCGCTGAGAGAAACCAAGCCTGACACGTTCAGCGCTCTGGTGATGATGTGCGCGATTCTGATGTTGCTGTCGTGTTTCGCTACTCGCGCCCTCTGGGCCGAGGGCTTCACGGTAATCCTAGCCGTTTGCGGAGCGTTCGTCGCGACCCAGACGATCAGACTGTTCGCAGGGTCGCCGCCCGACACCGTTCAGGCGGTTGGTTGGGCGGCCTTCACCGGATATCCAAAGAGTCTGGATTTTCTGGTTGTACCCGCCCTTGTTCTCACGGCGACAGCGTCCGCCGCCGCAGTCCATTACTTGAGGGTTTATTGGGAACACCCTGAAAAACGTGTGGACCGGATCGACGGCACCGAGCGATCCCGCGAGTCGAAGTGGACCGTTGTGGGAATATGTGGGCTTACGGCACTGATCGTCGCATATCACATCCCCGGCCTTTCGGTCGAGGCGGAGCTTGAACGAAACGGGGTCCTCTCCGCCGATTGGGATAGTATGAACGTTGTGACGTGGACTTACTTCATTCAAACCGGCCGATTGCCCTATCGGGACTTTTGGTTTCCCTATTCGGGTATGATTCTCTGCTGGCTCGAATTTCCATACGGCAGTCTTATAGCTTCTCTTCGTGACTCGCTGGTTCTATCTTTCTTTCTTCTGAGCTTGCAGGTCTGCACCCGACGCTTTCAACACACCGTCGTGATCTTTGCTCCTATTTTCTTTTTATACGCGTTTTGGCCCGCCATGCACCGTTATCTACCCATTGTTACAATCCTGTTGGCTTTTTCTGCCATAGATCCGGATAGAGACGGGTTCCAGCCCGCGCATGCCGTTTTCTGGGGGGCGGCTCTGGAGGGCTTCTTTTTCGAGGTGACCCTGGCGGTGATTACCGGCATACCCATATGGGCCGACGTTATGACGATCCTATGGGCTAGGCGACGCCGGCTCAATAGAAGCCTGGTTTCTTTCATGGCGTGGAGTTTCTTGCCGATCGCCGCCGCAATTCTATGCTTGGTCCTGGTGATGCACTACTATGGAATGGCCAAAGGGCTACTGGATTTTCTGCTCAGCGGAGAAGCAATGACGGCCTACGGCGCGTTCCCTGCTCCCATCCCGGACTGGCTCTTGATGATCCCGTGGCGTTCCGGCCTTGTTCTTTGGGCTGGAATATTGCTTACCGCGTTGGGCTTTTTGGCCGTAAGGTCGTCGGGTGAGATTCCGGATGCGCTGTCAAGAGCAGTGTTGATGCTGGGGCTGGCAAACATGGTTTTTATGGTCAAACAGATAACCAGGCCCAACATAGATATACAAATGACCATGATTCCAACCATCGGCGCGATGATCTACATGCTTTCCCTGCGCATGAGAATGAGTAAGTTTCAAGGTTTGGTCGCCTATTTCTTTATCGGGGCCATTGCTGTCGGGCTTTGGGCCGACGGCACGGTTCGGCCGGTATTCGACGGGATTTGCAGTAGCGCCGCAAGGGTGGCGCAAGCGGTGCACACTCTTTCCGGTTTGTCGGCCGCAGAAAGAAAGGCATTGACGAGGGCTCGATGGGAAGCCGAAAGATTCAGATCCATGCCCGAGTACTCCAAGGTGGTCGGTGCAATGGGCACGGATCAACGGTCCGACCATAAGGAACCACTGTATGTGCTGGGCGATGACGCATATTTGTATATTTTGACGGGCGCCGATCCACCGTATCATACTAATTTATACAATTCCTCGCCTTTAACCGAGCAGCGTCGCATATTGGAATACCTTCAGAAACGGACACCGGCGGCGGTAGTGTGGCGCTCCTCTCAGATATCATTCGACGGCGTGCCCTTTGCGGTCCGTAACCCCGTTATAATGGGTGAGATTACGTGTCGATACGCGCCCGGGCAATCGGTCGGCGACTTTGTGATATTGAAACGACTGGATTCCCAGCCGCCCGCAATACCATTCTGGAAAGAGAAACTTGGTTCGCGGCTGCACCTGGGACGGATACCCGATCATGACCGGTTGGATAGTTACGGCCCATGCCCCGACCGGAGC
>JAZDOF010000442.1:0-4798 GCA_043799015.1 Pseudomonadota bacterium
GCAAACATCTCATACACGCTATCTGCTACCGCGGCCGCAAGGCGAGGAGGGACGGCGTTCCCGATCTGTTTGGCTATCTCGATCTTGGTTCCTCTGAATATGAAGTCGTCGGGAAAGGATTGGAACCGCGCGGCTTCACGATGAGTAATGGGTCTGTGTTGCTCGGGATGGAGATAACGACCCTTTTCCGGTTTGAAAAACTCCGTACGAATGGTGAACGCCGGCCTGTTCCACCACAGCCGACCGAAAAGATCCGTTCCACCGGAGGTTTTCTTTATCCAACACTTGGGGGTGAGTTCCGGTGCGGTCTTCTGAAGATCGAAACGGTTCATCCCTTCCTTGGGGATGGCTCTGTACCTGGCCATGCTCATGGCGGTGGGAGTTCTCCCGAAATGGAGATTGAACGGTGCAGGCTCGTCTCGGATCTCGATACCGTGAGGAGAGGGGAGGTCGCCGATGGCGGCCCGGACATCGACCCAGGGTGCCGGGTCCTCTACACACTCAAGGCTCAAAGGAATCTTTGAATAACCGTTGCTTGGATTGAAGTGGGTCTTCCTGGGCGGAAAATACTCGATCGGATCGTCGAAGCTGCATCCTACGATGAACGCCCGGAACCTCGTTTGAGGGACCCCGTAATCCGCTGCACATAGCTTTGACCAAGCGGTTTTGAACCCCATGTCTTCCGTTTCTTTCAAGAGGGCCTTATGCTCGGGGGACCCAAGGAGCTGCGGGACGTTCTCCATGACAAAAGCCTTGGCCCCCGATCTCCGGACGATCTCCAGGAACGGCTTCCATAAATGCTTTCTGGGGTCATCGGCACGGTCTTTGTTGAGGAGACTGAATCCCTGGCAAGGGGGGCCTCCGATCACCAAGTCCGCACTTGGGATTTCAAGGGATTGATCAACCAGGAGATCAACTATATCACCGACAACGCAGTGGTCCCCGAAATTCGCATTGTAGCTATCCACTGCATACCGGTCCATGTCGTTTGCCCACACCGGGTCGAATACGCCGTGAGACAGGCGTACAAACCCGAGAGTCATGCCTCCGCAACCCGAGAAAGCGTCTATAAGACGTACGGTCTTAGGCACCTTGTTCTCATCCATTCCATCTTGTGATAGCTGCATCCCGTATGGACATACCGCGCGACGCTTCTCAACTCAAGTGTATTAAGTTCGGCCATCTTCGAGAAGATGCTTTGTGTTCGTGCAACTACCGGTGAAAGCCAATTAATAGTCGCGTAGCCTACCTCTTGACGGAACGGATCGCTCGGCCGTACTGTGAGGTCTTGAATCGTTCGTTTGCCCGTGGGGGCGCGTTCTTGGTGAACGTTCACCGGGATAGTCTTCCGAAAGAGGCGGCACGATCTGTTTCACCAATGTTTACGAACCCTCAGTCTCTTCGAAAATCGTTGCGACCAATTGTAGGGGAGGACCCGCGTGTCCGACCCTTTCATAGGAGCTTCGAATTGCATCAAGTAATCGCGGATCTCGCTGCCGTTTGTAGTGAACCGGGACTTCTCCTCAAAGAGAAGTGGCTCCTCGCTCCCTCCCGTCGCGCGGGATATCAATGGATCGACGCCGTTGTCCGAACCGGTAAAAATGTGGTCAATGTACATCCCAAAACCATGCAGGGGATGATCATCGACATGGCCCGGCCGTACGTGACCGCCGAAGGGCGCCGAATGACCACCACGGAAGAGGCCGTGTTGATCATCGACAACATCATCAACAGGCTGCGCAGGACCGAGATGGGGTACTTCACCCGTCTGCCGGCCACGCTGTCCCTAGCTCGGAGCATTTACCTCTCCATCAGGGATATCAGGCAATCCGACGTGGATATCGACTCGGTTGAGACAACCGCGTTCGAGCGCCCTGAAAAGGCCGCGGAAATCACAACCATACTCCGGCTCTATACTGAGGCGCTCGATCAACATCAACCGGGCCTGGTGGATTATCCCGCGGCAATAGACGCGGCATTGCGTCATCTTTCTTCAGGGGCCGGTCCGATTGAGCGGGACGTTTGCCTGCTGGTTCCCGATAATCTCCCGGCCGAGTTGACCACAAAGGAGAAACGAGTTCTAAATGCATTTCCTCTCCCCAATGTTCGCGGGCTCAGGACAAAGCCGGTTGCAGGGCGCGGCAATTCCCGGCCGAAGACAAGCGCGTCCCTGCTGCAATGGGTCGTTGACCCTTCCAAGGCGCCGGCGGCTCTTCACGAGGCGGACGGCTCGGTAGCCATATTCACTGCGGCCGGCGAGGCCAACGAGGTGCGGGAGGTATTCCGCAGATGCATGAGTCGAAAGCTGCGGTTCGACCAAGTGGAGGTTCTTTACACGGACCCCGGCGCCTACGTGCCCCTGATCTACGAACATGCGGTCCGGTTGAAGGCTCAATCCCGTACAGGGTCCGATCTCATGGTTACCTTCGGCGACGGGATACCTGCCGTTTATGCCCGTCCCGGCAAGGCCCTCATCGCATGGGCGACATGGATCATGGAGGATTGCCCACAATCCGCGCTGATAAGCATGTTCCGAGAAGACCTCCTAGCCGTTCCATCCGACGGAGATTTGGATAACCAGACCGCGGCACGTATGCTCGGAACGGAGAAAATCGGCCTTGGGCGTCACCGATACGTGACCGTCATCAAGTCGGCCCTCGCACGTCGCGAGGAACGCTTGGCCCAATGGGAGCCCGCCCTGGAAGAGGAGGATGACGCGCCCACGGAGGACCGCGTCCGGCTGGGAAAAGAGGTGGCGGCAATGCGGCGACTTCTGGAGTTTTTGGAGGGGTTTATCGGGCTCGTGCCGGCCGCCGATGCGCCCATGACCGAGGTGCTTGATGCCGCCCGAGTTTTCTTGAAGGATTTTGCTCCATCAAACGACGAGTTGGACCGGTCGGCACGCGACGCAATCCTCAACTCGATCGAAGAGATGAGAGGCCTGGTTGACAGGTGGAAACCCGAAGACCTCAATGTGCCGCAATGGTTGGCGTCGTTGCCCCGGGATGTGCGTATCATGTCGAGCGGTCCCCGGCCGGGGGCCATCCACGTAGCCGCGACCCGCTCCGGCGGTCACTCCAACCGACCTCACACATTCATACTTGGACTGGACGACGGGCGCTTCCCCGGACCGGCAGGTCAGGATCCCATCCTGCTTGATAGCGAGCGCGGAAAGCTTTCAAACGATCTCCCCACGTCGGGCCACAAGCTGCATCGGGATATTCAGGCTTTCTCCGAGCTTATCGCAAGGCTGCCCGGGGACGTGACTCTTAGTTACTCCTGTCGGAACATATCCGATGACGGAGACATGTTCCCCAGTCCCCTGCTCCTCAACGCGTACAGACTGGTTTGGGCCAAGAAGGACGCGAATTATACGGACTTCATGGCATCGCTGAAACCGCCGGCGTCTTTCGTTTCCGCGGACATAACGGGATGTTGGGATCTAACCGAGTGGTGGCCGGCAAAACTTTGTACCGCGCATAAGGTGAAGGACGCGGACGGTCTTCTGAAACGCCATTTCCCCAATATCGCAAAAGGAAAGGCTGCATGCGAGGCCCGCATACTTCCGGAGATCGGTATTTACGACGGCATGATGCCTGAGCCCGAACCGGAACTCAGCCCCTATGCCGAACAAGGGCCGGTAGTTTCGTCGAGCGGCTTGGAAACGCTGGGGTCGTGTCCTCGGCGGTATTTCTTCCATTACATCCTTCAAATCAATCCACCGCCCGTCACGGAAATAAATAAAGACGAGTGGCTGGACCGTTTGGAATTCGGGAACCTACTCCATCGCGTCCTATACCATTATGTGTCGGTACGTATGAAGCGACCGTGGCCGCCCAACTACGGCGAGGAGTTGGAAGGCATCCGCAATTTGGCCGCAGAAAGAGCGGAATGGCTCAAATCGGTCATGCCCCCCCCGTCGGAAGCGGTGTACCAAAGTCAGGTCGAGGATTTGCTGGCGGCCGTGGATGTCTTTCTGGATCACGAATCCAAGAGGAACACAAGCGTACCCATGTTTCTCGAAGCCTCCTTGGGACGCTCGCCGTACAGGAACGGTACGTCCCTGGATTCGGAACGCCCCATCGAGTTGAAGCTTGCCGATGCCCGGACCATTCGAGTCAGGGGGCGTATCGATAGGGTTGATCGGATAAGGCAAGACCCTGGGAAACAATATGAAATATGGGATTACAAAAGTGAGTCCGCGTACAAGCATCGGGACGACGACCCCTTCCTGGGCGGACGGGTGATCCAGCACGGCCTGTACGTGATCCTCATCGAAAAGGCCCTGAAAATGTTGGTTGATCCCGCAGCAGAAGTGACTCACTTCCATTACCTGTTCCCGGGAATCAAGGAACGAGGCGCCGTCGTATCCTACGATCGCAACGATTTGTCCCGGACGGAGGGCATTATCGAGGCCCTTTGCACCTTGGCCGCATCAGGCACCTTCTTTTGCACCGACGACCCCGGTACCGATTGCACGTACTGTCCGTACGTGTCCGCGTGCGGAGGCAAGGATATGATTGCAGAATCGACGAAAGCGAAAGCCGCGAACAAGACCCACCCCGCACTGAATCTGAGGAGGGGGCTGAGAAAAATTGAAAAGCAATAACACCTCGACACCGCCGGACACTGACGAAAGGGAGCTCATAAGAACAAGGCTCCGCACCTGCATGCTCGTGGAAGCCGCGGCAGGTACGGGCAAGACCACCATGATGGTAACCCGTATGGTGGCCCTTCTGGCGAATGGCGAATGCGAAATCCGCAATATCGCCGCAGTGACTTTCACCCGCAAGGCAGC
>JAZDOF010000471.1:0-2664 GCA_043799015.1 Pseudomonadota bacterium
GGCGAGGTCGTACAAGGACGGGATGATCAAGCCCCCCGAAGGTGAACTGGTGACCCTCACAATTACTGACTCCAGGAATGAGGTTCGCTACTCCGAAAAGCATACCCTCGGAGCTTTCGGATCGACCAGCGGCACGTTTCCCATCAAGGGCTTCTTCCCCCTCGGACACTACACCATACGTGCCGATTACGGCGCTGATCGGGGAAAGGGGGATCAACCGTCGAGGACGTTCCTGGTGGGGGAATACAAGGTACCCGGACATTTCGTCAACGTTTCCCTGAAAACCGAGGAAAAAACCTCCACCGAATACGTTACGCTTCAGCGCAAGGAGGAATACCTTGTGGCGGACATTAAGGGCCGCTACTACGCCGGCGGTCCGCTCAAACACGGCAAGGCGTCCTGGAAGGCTACACTGGTGCCCGCGGAATACAAGGTCAAGGATTTTGACGGGTTCTTTTTCGGCAATCAGGAGACAAAGGAATTGTTCCTGGAATCGGGCGAGGCCGTGCTGGACCGGGAAGGTAACCTGAGATTGGTCATTCCCATGGATGGCAGGCTCCTCACCGGGCTTTACGGGGTTCGCGTCTCCGCTACCGTTTTGGACGTGGACGGTGAGCCGGCAACCGAGGTGGAAACATATAAGCCGGCGCCCCATTACAGCGTGGGCATATCGCTCCATCCCAAGAAAGTCCAGGAGGGACACGCCGCGACCCTCTCGGTAATCGTGGTGGATAAAAACGGGAAGAAGATCCCCACCGGCGAGCTCAACGCCAATGTGCTTGAAAAGAGGTATTTCTACACTCTTAAGCGCGACGAACACGGGAATGTCAGCTATCAGTACGAAGAGGGCTGGGCAAAGAACACCGGCGCCCGCATTCCCATCCGCGAAGGTAAGGCCGACTATGACGTGGAGCTCGGGGACAACAGGCAATACATGATCTCCTTTACGTATGAGGACCGTTCAGGGGCGTACACCAGTCAAACCGTTTTCGAGGTTGGATGGGAAGACTACGATCGGTGGATGCGGGAGCGCACCGAAAAGACCGTACCCACCGGTCAGGAAGTGCTGGTGGGCCTTACAAAGAACGAATATGCGGTCGGGGACAAAGTCGGCGTTCAGTTTTCAACCAAGCGTCCTGTGAACAAATGCCTGGTGACATTGGAAAACGCGGGCATCCTGGACTACCGCATAGTTGAGGTCAACGGACGCAAGGCCGCCTTGGAGTTCACCGCAACCGACAAGCATAGGCCCAACGTCTACATTTCCGTCATGGCCCCCGCCGGTCGTGCAGAGTTCCCGGTTTATCGAAGCGTCGCCGACGTCGACATGCCGTCGCTCTTTTACGGTTACGCGGAGGCTAAGATCAGGTCCGAGGTCAAGGGCCTCAACGTGGAAATAGACCCCGGCAATAAGGAAATGCGGGGGAGACCGGGCGAACGGGCCTCCGTTTCGTTCAAGGTTACCGACCGAACGGGTAAGGGGGCCTTGTGTGAGCTAGCGGTATGCGTGGTTAACGAGGCGGTGCTGGCCTTGACGCGATTCAAGACGCCGGATCTTTCGACCCTTGCCGATTTTAGGCTGCCTTTGTCCGTCTTCAGCGGAGACTTAAGGCTGGCCTTGATCAGCCAGGACCTGCTCCGGATTTTCTCGGCCAAGCCGTTGACCGGCGGCGATGGTGCCGGTGGGCTTGTGGCCCCGAGCGTGCGTAAACGTTTCGACCCCGTGGCTTACTTCAACCCCGCGGTGCTCACGGACGAATCGGGCGCGGCTTCCGTGTCCTTCCAACTCCCGGACACCACGACAACCTACAGGGTCTATGTGGTGGCCTGCGATAAGGGGTCGGGGTTCGCGTCGACCCAACGGGACATGCTGGTGGTGAAAGAGTTCTTCGTGGAACCGTCATTGCCTAGATTTCTCATTCCGGGTGATAAGGCCGTGTTCCCGATCAGTCTATTCAACAAGACGGACGGCGAGGGCAAAGCGTCACTTAGAGCGGAAGGCATGAAGGGTCTGGAGCTCAAGTTGGAAGGGGCTTCCGCGAACGTCCCGCCCATGTCGTCGTCGGTACTGAACTGCACGCTGAACGCAACCGGAGGCGCGGACAAGGCCACCGTATTGATTCAAGGAGAATTCTCGGGTGCCGGCGGAAAATTCTCCGATGCCGTTGAAAAAACCGTACCCGTGCATTCGCGGTATCTCCCGGTCAACCGTATGTATTCGGGTAGTTTTAGGGACAAGACCGAAGTGAAGGTAGACCTGCCATCCACGCTGGAGCAACTTGGTCCGGACGCGTTGGCTCGTGAGGACTTCAAGGCGCGTGTGACTCTCAGCACTAATAGTTGGACGAGGATGGCTCCGGGATTGAAGTATCTGCTGCGTTACCCCTACGGGTGCGTTGAGCAGACTAGTTCCGGGATCATTCCCCTTGCGGGCATGCGCGCACTGGTGAAATCCGGCAAGATACCCGGCATCGGCGTGGATGAAGTGGACAAGTTTCTCAACGCCGGCATCACACGCCTACTAAATATGCAAAACTCCGCGGGAGGGTTCAGCTACTGGCCCGGCTCGCCTCAGACGTCATGGTGGGGCACCTTGTACGCCTCTCTCGCCCTGACCATGGCCGAACAGGCCGGTTTGGACGTTCCGGACGAAAATATGGGGAA
>JAZDOF010000492.1:0-9328 GCA_043799015.1 Pseudomonadota bacterium
CCTGATCATTGGAACATGTAGTGTTTTCACCCATAGATGTGATCCTTAAGTTTCCCGTTTCCGTACGTGTATATTCGGCTCCTCACGGGGCCTACGGCTTATTCTTTTCCAGATCGTTCAGCATCGCTTCCATGGCGGCTAGGTCGTTTCGCGCCGCGTTGATCTCGGCTCTTAGGGACTCCACCTGATCTTCCGGCCGGGCCTTTGGCCCCCATCCGAAAAAGGACCGCCAACCGCCGCCGCCCAAGCATCTGCCGCGGCCCCCGCCCAAGGGAGCGCCTCCCCTACCGATACCACCGGAACTGTTCCCGGGCACGGAGTTCGTTCCATATTTACTTCCACAGGGGCCGCGACCCCCGCCTGTTCCCCGGCCTGCTCCGGCAGGCCCTGTTCTATCGAATCCGGGCATTATCATGCTCCTTTCTTGCAGCGTTTCCCAGTCTGTGTTTCCATTTCGACCGGGCCGTCCGGTCGATTCCTCATCCTGCACCGGCCTCGCCCGGGCATCAACCAGCACGGGTCGTTGATCCGTCCCTGTCTCAAGGCCGCCATAACATCCGACACGGCACCGGCGACCCACGGTATGACGAGTATCCCCGACCGCCGAATCTGGTCCTCCAGCACGCAGCTTATACCGCCGCAAACCAGAAGATCGACCACTTGCTCTTGAAGACGCGCAGGGCGGGCCATTCGGGGGACCGCGCTCCAATCATGTTCAGCGACCTGTTCATCGGCTTCCGGGCCCTGCACGACGATGAGGATCCTTCGGCAGCAGTCGAAAACCGGCGCGATTCTTCCTTGGTGTTCCGGGACGGCTACTCTCATGGTTGCACCTACCCGGGTAGTATCAAGAACCGTGCCAAACGGCTCCATGAAGCTAGTGTATTAATTTTATGAAATTATTTCAAAACATGGGGCTCGACGACTCCCACCGCATATTGCATATTGCACCCGTAGTGCTTAATGATATTGCATTGTGCCTAATCTCCTTTGCAGCGTTGAGGTCTATGCATGAGGGCTGAAAAGGACCTGACTCAAGCCGAAATGAGGATGATTCTTAATTCCATAGCTGACGGCGTCTTCACGGTGGATGAGAACTTCGTCGTCACTTCTTTCAACCGCGCAGCCGGTAAGATAACCGGAGTGTCGGTGGAAGAAGCGCTCGGCAAGCCGTGCTGTGAAGTCTTCCGTGCGGAGATCTGCGAGGCCGACTGCGCGTTGAAGAGCACCATCAGCACAGGTCGGCCGGTGGTGAATAGAACCGTCTTCATCCTTCGCGCAGACGGGGCCCGCGTACCCATCAGCGTAAGCACAGCGCTTCTTCGAGACGATCGTGGTCGCGTGGTCGGGGGGGTTGAGACCTTTCGGGACCTAACCCTTGTGGAGGCCTTGCGTAAGGAGGTGGAGCAGTCGTTCACCTTCGAGGACATAATATCACGAAATCGGGTAATGCAGGGGATATTCTCCATATTGGGCGATGTGGCCATGAGCGACAGCACCATCCTGATCACGGGAGAAAGCGGAACAGGTAAGGAGCTCATGGCTAAAGCCCTACACAATCTGTCCTCCCGCCGCGATGGGCCGCTGGTAATAGTCAATTGCGGGGCCATACCGGACACGCTGCTGGAATCGGAGCTGTTCGGATACAAGGCCGGTGCGTTCACCGACGCCAAGCGAGACAAGGCCGGTCGCTTCGCCCAGGCAGCCGGAGGCACGATTTTCCTCGATGAAATCGGAGACGTGAGTCCCGCGCTGCAAGTGCGTCTGTTGCGGGTTCTCCAGGACAAGACCTTTCAGCCGCTGGGCGGACTTGAGACCTTGATGTCCGATGCGCGAGTCGTTGCAGCCACGAACAAAGACCTCAAATCCATGGTCGCCGAAGGAAAATTCCGGGAGGACCTCTATTACCGCATACAGGTCTTCAGGCTGGCCCTGCCGCCCCTTCGAGAACGCAAGGAAGACATTCCGCTCCTGGTCCAACACTTCACGGACCGATTGAATCGGCTCAAGGGCAAGGACATCGCCGGTCTGTCTCACGAATCCCTTGCGGGGTTTATGCGATACGATTGGCCCGGCAACGTCAGAGAACTGCAAAACGCGATCGAGCACGGCTTCATACTCTGCCACGGAGGTCTGATCGAACCCCGTCATCTGCCGGCGCATTTTCCTGATTTGACGACAACCGATGAAAACTTTCGGACGGGCCTGACCTTGATCGATCTTGAAGCGCGGGCAATCCGTGACGCCCTGGTGCGAAACCGGGGCAACAAGAGTGCTGCGGCCCGTGAATTGGGTATTGATAAGACGACGTTGTGGCGAAAAATAAGAAGGCTGGGGGAGAGTTCACCCGGCGGATAGCCAAATGGTGTTGAGTTTGCGATGATCGCCGCCAAGGACATTTTGCTTGACCGGGGGCTAGGGGCGTGGTACGCTTATGCGCGGAAAAATAAGGCTTTTTCAACAACGTGACGACGGTTTTGCCTTCCTCGGCGCATGTGGGACACACGGGGGCCTTTTCGGGGTCATAGGAACCATCCCGCCTCATAATTCCGGTGTAAAGCTTTCTGTGTGACAGCCTCCTATGCAGTTGCCGACCGTGAAATCCGGTCGCAGTGCCGATCGGCCAAGATCAAGCTTCCCTTTTCAGTTGGTGAGTCACTGTGCCTTCTCGTGAATCAGAATCGTCCGGTGAAGCGCTACTGTCACTTGTGCCGGAAGTGGCGGTTGTTCTCTTCGCCTGCTGGACGGCGGCGTACCAGATCGTCTATGTGATGCGGGTTGCATTCTTGACGATCCTCCCTCTCTTTGTCGCTCTGATGGCGGGAGCACTGTGCTTCTTTGTTCCGGTCTGGAAACGAGCCTACCGCAGCGAGTGCCCGTTCGGTGCGAACCGTCGGGTCGTTGCGGCTGTGGTGGTGTTAGGGCTTGTGTTGGCCCTGGTATCCACAATCCTGTGTCGACCGGACAACGACGATGTCGACTACTTCCATCGGGCACTCGTTCAGATGCGACATCTATGGGAGCCGGTATTTACCGGGGATCTGTTTCACAACAGGGAAGGGCTGCCCGGTCCGGACTCCCTGCACCTAGTGACATCCCTGGAAGTGCTGTGTGCGTTTGTGGGACACGTTCTCGGCGTATCTCCCCTGGTTGTGTTTCACAATATATCGTGCGCAGCGGCATGTTTCTTGCTGCCCATGA
The DNA here is from genome assembly GCA_043799015.1 of Pseudomonadota bacterium. Taxonomy (GTDB): domain Bacteria; phylum Desulfobacterota; class Desulfomonilia; order Desulfomonilales; family Desulfomonilaceae; genus JAZDOF01. The sequence goes on from JAZDOF010000492.1 coordinate 3,202, forward strand.
TATACTATCTGTTATACAGGGAACTGGAACTCACCCCCGGTTATTCATTCTTGGGGACCGTGGGAGCGATGGTCTTCCTGCTTACTGACGGCAATCTCCATACATCAATGGGGAATTACGCGTTCGTGCGGCTTTGGCAAGGCAAAACCGTGGTGATGCTGCTCCTGTTTCCCCTTGTGTTGATGATTTGCTCACGGTTTTATCGCAGCCCAAGCGTGAAAGATTGGGCATTTCTTCTGACGGTGGGGATATGTGCAGGGGGCTTGTCGGGCACCGGTCTCTTCTTTGTACCGATGCAAGTCTTTTTGGTCTCGATGGCGCTGTTCGGGGCGGAAGTTTTCACCGGCGATCGGCCCTGGAGGCAGTTGGTCGCCCCGGCGATCCTCCTCAATCTCACCTCGATTTGGGGCGCACTGTTCTCCGGAGCCGCTCTCGCCGGTCTCCTGCCTTCCTTCCTGGAAGTCGGCAAGGCTCACGTACTGCTCTCTGAGGGATTGGCATCTTGGTACACGTCCGTCACGTCCGCCACAGGCGGGGGATGGAGCTTGGCATGGTACGCGTTCCTTCTTGTCATGGTTCCGTTCACCGTGGTACCCCGGAGAAGCCGTATTCTCGTGATGCTGATACCTGCGGCCGCGGTTCTCATTTTCATGAACGGCCTTCTCGGACCGGTCTGGCTCAAGGTTTTGAACCAGATATACTGGCGGGTCATGTACTTCCTTCCCCTTCCTCTAATGGCAGGGCTGTTATTTGTGGCGGCGGGTCGTCTCCGTTGGAACGACCGAAGCCTCATGGGTTTCCGGGTTGGGCTTCTCACGGTGATTGCGGCTACGGCCCTGTTCGTTCTCCACTTTCGGATGACGACGGTTTCTCCGCAGAATCGGGTGACGCTCAAGTACCCTCAGGCGTACAAGCTTATCCCCGAGATCGTGTCTTTTTCCGAGGCCGTCAAGGACTTGGTGGGCGGAAAGCGAGTCCTGGCCCCGGAGGATGCCTTTGCCGTGCTGGCGCTGGTCAATGACGGGGCGAAATGGGAGACCGCGCGTGCCGGCTGCACAAAGTACCTTTTTTCCCTGGCAGGCATGCCTGCGGAAGGGACCAGGCGAGTGCTGGCCCAGCAGTACATCAGCAACATGGAGTCGTCCCCCGACGCGCGAGCGGCATTCGAGGCATCTGCAAAAAGCAACGTGGATGCCGTCGTCGTGGACAACGGATGCCTTGAAAAGGTCCGTACGACTCTCCTGGAAACCGGGGACGTCTGGGAAGAACGCCACACGGGCAAATCGTTTACTTTGTTTCTCAGGCAGGACCGAGGAGCCTCCGTGGCGGGAGCCCGGGCGCAACGGCAATGCCGTTGAATTATACCGATGGCCGAAAGTTTAGTCCGAAACAGCCAAATCCCCCCACCCCCCCCTTTGTAAAGGGGGGCAGGGGGGATTTCTCTTGCGATCCTGGAAATGGCCGGGCGCGCAAACGGACATTTCCTTTGGCAGCCGCTATGAGATAACCACGGTCACCCTGAGCCGTAACCCCCATGAAGATTGGCGGCCAACGGCTCCCGTCGGGTGTGGCCTCCCGTAGGGGCGGACCTATGTGTCCGCCCGATTGAGGCTTCTTAATTCCATAGCATTGGGGTTGAGCCACTGATGCTCGGCGGCCGGTAACCGGAGAACCGTTCGATCCGCACCCATTATGGCAAAATTGTCCCCAACCGTGTATAATATCGTTTCTTGGAGCGAGATATGCGGGCTGACCGCTTTCGGGAGCACGGACCCGGTTTCCGCGCGGGAGATTGAGGTTGAACATTCTATTTCTTAACCCGCCCTTCAAAGGGCGCTTCTCGCGAAGTTCGCGATCTCCGGCCGTTACAAAAGGAGGGACATTATACTACCCCATTTGGCTCGCGTATGCCACAGGGGCAGCCGAACGGACGGGACACGCGTGTCGTCTCATTGACGCTCCTGCCGACGGCCTCGATGTTGATGAAGTGGTGAGCCGGCTTAACGGGTTTGTTCCGGATCTCATCGTAATCGACACGAGTACCCCCTCGATCTACAGCGACATCGCCGTAGGCGAACGGATGAAGTCGGAGTTTCCCGGGGCGTTCACCATGATCGTGGGCACTCATCCATCCGCTCTCCCGGAACAAACTCTTGCCCTGACCGACAAGATCGATGCCGCGGCGGTAGGCGAATACGATTACACCGTTCGGGATATCGCCGCGTCCCTGGAATCAGGGCATCATCCCACCGACGTGACGGGCCTTGTGCTGCGTGACGGCAAGGGGTTCGTCAGGACCCCGGCCCGTGCTCTGATAGAGGACCTGGATGAGATCCCTTTTGTGTCCCGGACATATCGCAAGCATCTGAACTTTCGAAATTATTTTTTTGCAGCGGCCAATTATCCCATGGTCATGACCATGACCGGGAGGGGGTGTCCGTTTCGGTGTTTCTTTTGCGTCTATCCCCAGGTCTTTCACAGCCGTCGATACAGGACGCGCTCCGCTGAAAATGTCGTGGACGAATTCATGTACATTGTTAAGGATTTTCCGGAAGTGCGTGAAATCGGCCTCGAAGACGACTGCTTCAGCGGTCGAAAGAGCCACGTGCGCGATGTGTGCGAGCTGATGATTGAGCGGGGCGTGAGAATAAAATGGTACTGCAATGTGCGCGGAGACTTGGACTATGAGACGCTTCGCCTCATGAAGCGCGCCGGCTGCCGCCTTGTGACCGTCGGTTTCGAGAGCGGCGTGCAGTCGGTTCTGGACGGCATGCACAAGGGCGAGACGGTGGACCGATACCATCAATTCGCGAGGGACGCAAAACGCGCGGGGATACTGGTGCATGGTTGCATCATGGTCGGCAATCCGGGGGACACGAGGGAGACGCTTGCCCAGGGATACGAATTCGCGAAACGCATCAACTGCGATTCAATGCAATTCTATCCGCTATACGTGTATCCGGGAACTGAGGCCTATCAGTGGGCCAAGGAGAGCGGCATCCTGATCTCTGAGGATTATTCTCAATGGGTGTCCGAAGACGGCCTTCACAACTGCGTACTCCGGACGCCTGAATTGTCGGCGGAAGATATGGTTGCTCTGTGTGATCACTACCTGCGAAAGTACCATCTCAGACCAAGATATTTGGCCGGTAAAGTCCTCCAAGCCCTGCGCAAACCTTCAGAAGGGTACCGTAGCCTCAAGTCGGCGCGTGTTTTCTTCACCGCCTTGTTGAAGAATCGGCTGGGAAGGAACAGCAGTTGCAGCAGAGCATGAATATATCCGTCGTGGTGACGTGCCTGAACGAAGAGCGGAATATCCGTGACTGCTTGGAATCCCTGATTAGACAGGAATATCAACCCGATGCCGTGGAAATCGTAATCAGCGACGGGGGATCGGTGGATAGGACTCGGGAGATCGTCAACCAGTTCGCTGAAAAGGATCCGCGCGTTCGGATGGTGGTAGAACCCAAGAAAGGCACTGCGGCAGGTCGAAACGCGGGCGTACGAGCGGCGCGCCACGAGCATATTGCGTTCATTGATGCAGATTGCGAAGCGCCCCCGCAATGGCTCGCCCTACTGGCCGACGCCTTCAAAGAAGCGGCTTCGGCCGACGAACGCTTGGCGGCCGTAGGAGGCACCAATATTCCGCCTCCGTCCGCGAACACGTTCGTGAGGGCCGTCGGAACCGCACTGGACTCCTATCTGGGCAGCTTCGGTAGTGTTCAGGGGCGGCGATACAAGAAGGCCGTTTACGTATCGGGGGTCTCCACCGTGAACGCCCTGTTCAGCAAGAGCGCCCTGGAGTCGGTTGGACTATACGACGAGTCAATGCTTGACGAGGGTGAGGACGCGGACATGAATTTTCGCCTGAAACGTGCCGGGTACACATTTCTGTTCGTACCCGATTCGTACGTCCGGCACAAGATGCGCCCAACGCCGTACCTGTGGTTCAGGAATATGTTTCGATATGGAAAGGCCCGTGCGAGACTCTTGAAGCGGTATCCCGAGATGTGGGAAACGGCCTACGTTCTCCCTCTTCTTTACGTCGCAGCCATGGTCTCGGTTGTACTAAGTCCTTTTCATCGGTTGTTCCTGCTCCCCTTGCTCTATGTTCCGGCGTTGGTAATCTATTCGGCGGTTCACTGTCTGCGGAACGGCGTTCCCCTTCTGACGTTGCACGTCAGCTTGGTCTACCTGATCCAGCACCTAGGGTACGGTTGGGGGGAAGCGTACGGCCTGCTTAGTCGCCGAGTGCGGTAGCCGGAACGCCGACGGGAGACCGGACAATGACCAAGGATCGCGATCAAAGAATCCATCAGGAATGGGAAAAACGCTGGAAGGGATCGGAAGAACATGAGCGGCTTACGTTCATTGGGAGGAGGATGTTCAAGGCCAAGAAACGGGCACTGGCGGCTCTCCTGTCGGAACTGGACGTCGCCGAGGTGATTGAGGTAGGCTGTGGGTTGGGGCACACGCTTCAGGTCTATCACAACATGGGACTGAAGGCCCGGGGCATTGACGTGTCACCGTCCGCCGTAGCCGCGTGCCGCAAGAAAGGGCTGGACGTCGAGCTTGGAGCCCTGGAAGACGAGACCGGCACGTACGATCTGGTTTCCAGTGATGGGATGCTTGAGCACTTTCTCAACTTCGAACCTATAGCTCATCATCTCATGCGAATAAGCACGCGGTTCGTGTTGATCATCCAACCCAATCACGGCTCCTTCTGGGGCAGGACCATGGTATACCTGGCCGAATTGATACGGGGGGACGAGAACGTCCGCGAGTACAATTACCTGATCCGGGACTTTGTAGACGTTTTTGAATCCAGGGGATTTATTTTGGAAAAGAGCGTGCCGATCTTTGCGGATGTGTTCCGCATTCTTTTGTTTCGAAAGGCTGCGTTCGGAACGCAGGCAGGCGACAATTCAAGAGGCTCCGGATCCTGTGACCCGACAAACGGCTTTGATGGGTAGTCGAGAATGACGGAGATCACACCACCGCGAATATTGGCCGTGATTCCCGCCTATAGGGAAGAGAACCGTGTTGGACGGGTCGTGCGCGGATTGCGGGAACAGGGGATCGATGTGCTGGTCGTGGACGATTGCTCCCCCGACGGGACCGGTGCCGAGGCTCGGCAGGCCGGTGCTCATGTGATGCGACTCCCGATCAACTTGGGCTATGGAGGCGCGCTTCAGACAGGGTACCGATATGCGTGTCGGCAAGGTTACGAAGCCGTCGTGCAGCTCGACGCCGATGGTCAGCACGATCCTGCCGACGCCTTGCGCCTGATCGAACCGGTGCTATCCGGGGAATGCGACGTGGTTGTGGGCAGTAGGTTTCTGGAACCGGAGCACTATCGCATGCCCTTCGCCCGTACCATCGGGCGAAAGCTGTTCAAGTCATTGGCTTGGGTGTTCACCGGAAGGTCCTTTTCGGACCCCACCAGCGGCTACCAGGGGCTGTCCGGACGCGTGGCGTGCCTGTTCTGTACCGAGGTTTTCCCGGAAGACTACCCGGATGCGGACATGCTGGTGATGCTGCACAGAAGGGGATTCCGCATCCAAGAGAAGGCCGTGCGGATGTATTCCAACGAGGAGCAGTCGATGCATTCCGGCGTCATCAAGCCCCTTTTCTACGTCTTTAAGATGACTCTTGCGCTTTTCATGGCCGTGCTCAGGGACATGAGACCGAGGCGAGGTGAGCCGTGACCCCAAGGCAAACCGTCATGATGGTGATAGTGGCACTAGCTTTTCTTACGCTGGTGCTGCAACTGGTGCGGGTGCGCAGACTCAGCGAAAGGTATTCCCTTCTGTGGATAGTCATAGCCCTGGCAATGGCGACGCTCCCATGGATGTACGATGTATACATAGGTATCGCCGGCCTGACCGGCATTTACGAACCGCCCTCGTTTTTCTTCTTCTTCTCGATAATGGGGCTCACGCTGATCGCGCTTCAACTGTCGGCCTCGGCATCCACCGCTCGGAAGCAGCGAAAGCTTCTTGCCCAAGAAGTTGCTCTGTTGGAAAAACGAATCAGTGATCTGGTGTTGGATCTCACATTAAATGGTCTTTTTTTCTCTGATTATTTGGGACCGGCTTGAGGTATTCTCAGATTGTTTGGACCGAGC
>JAZDOF010000524.1:0-15905 GCA_043799015.1 Pseudomonadota bacterium
ATGTGGAGAAGAGTCTTGGACCGGGCCGGTCGGCGGCCTCCGGGAGCATGATTCGGGCCGCGTATCTCCGGAATGCCGGCCGGATCCTGTCGGCCTCTCAATAGGAGGAGGCCGGATCGGCAGCCGGAGTGGGATGCTCCACGGGCAATATATCTTTATGGCAATAAGGCACAACATGAATTGAAGCGTTTTCTTTTCAGCCTGTCCACTGTGATGCTGCTCCTTTTCGCTGCCGTATTTTCTTTCCTCTACGGCAGATGCCCGGATTACGGCCGTATGATGGAGGAATGTCGCAGCAGGGCCGGAGTCGCAATAACCGATAGGAACGGCGTCCTGCTCCGCGTACTGCCGGACGATCGCGGCCAATTTTCGGCGTGGCGCACGATCGACCAATTTCCGCTCCATCTCAAGGAAGCCGTGATCTGCGCGGAGGACCATCGGTTTCCATACCATTACGGATTCGATCCTTTGGCCGTCATTAGGGCGGCGTACACAAACGTCAGATCTCGCCGGACGATATCCGGCGCGTCCACAATAACCCAACAAACGGTGCGGCTCATCACCCCCAGACCCAGGACGTTCAAATCCAAGGTTATTGAATTGGTTGCGAGCGTCAAGATGGAGAGCCGGCTTTCCAAGGACCAAATCCTAGAGCTCTACCTCAATCTATCACCCATGGGCGGTAATATTAGGGGAGCCGGACTTGCCTCTCTGGTGTACTTCGGCAAGGAAGTCGGCTCCATCACCGTCCCGGAGGCGGCCGTCGTCGCTTGCGTCCCTCGATCGCCCGCTAGATTTAACCCTCGTCGAGATGAAGGGCGACGCTGCCTGCTGCCGGAGCGTAACAGGTTGCTGGATCGCATGGCCGAAAGGAAAGGGATCTCCCCAAGACGGCCGGCATCTTGGTTGGGCTCGCCCCTGACCGTTAGGGACATCCCCCTTCCATTTGAAGCACCGCATTTGGTGGATTACGCCATAGGCCGGGGGGTTCCTTCGGGCGGCCGGTTGTTGCTGACGGCCGACATCGAGGTTCAACGCTCCTTGGAGCGTACGTTGAAGGCCCATCGGAAACGCCTGGCCGAAAGGGGCATCCGCCAGGCAGCGGCCATGGTCGCGTCCGTGGACGCGGCTGAAGTTTCGGCCATGGTCGGGTCGTTAGAGTACGGCCCTACGCAGCTCGGTTACAACAACGCCGCCATTGCGCGACGATCCGTGGGATCATGCCTCAAACCTTTCCTCTATGCATCGGCGTTGGAACGAGGCTGCAACGCATCCGAGCATATCCCCGACACGTTCATGAGTTATCGCTCAACCTCGGGCGACTATCTTCCGTACAATGCGGACCGCCGATTTTACGGTCCAGTGTCCATTCGCACCGCCCTAGGGAATTCATTGAACATTTCGGCCGTGAAGGTCTTGGCGTCAATCGGCACGGCAGATTTCTACGACGTTCTCCAACAGCTCGGAATTGTTGACGACAATTCGCCGGGCCCGGCTCACTATGGTCTCGGTCTTGCCGTGGGGAACATGGAGACCAGCCTGTTCCGGCTTGTGCAAGCCTTTGCGACGCTATGCAGGGGCGGGCTGTTCAAGCCCCTCGGAGTCGTAGTCCGGGACCCCGGACCTTCCTTTCAGGTGTTCAGCCCGGAGGCGGCTTATGTCGTGACGCACATGCTCTCCGACCCCACGGCCCGTCTGTTGACCTTCGGCAATCCCGTTTCGTTTGATTTCCCCTTCCCTGTGGCCGTGAAAACCGGGACCAGCACCAACTACCGGGATTGCTGGATGATAGCCTGCACAAGAGATCACGTAATAGGAGTGTGGGTCGGGAATTTCGACGGGAGCCCCAACAACGGAGCTACGGCCGCGGTAGCCTGCGCCCCGATCGTATATGACGTGATCATGAATCTGTACGGTTCAGCCGCTCCAAGACCCTTCCAAAGGCCCAAAGGAGTACGAGAACACGCTATTTGCTGGATGTCCGGCAAGACCGCCGGCCCTAATTGCCCGTACGCTTCCAATGAATTGTTCATCGGCTCCGGCGAGGCACCAGCGTCGTGTGACCTGCGTCACGATTCCGATCACACCTATCATCTTTCCGCTCCCTATTCCCATTGGCTGCACAGGCGTGAGGCCGAACAGGGCCGAGGAAGATTTTCCCTTATTTCCCCGCAAGGTCCGCCCCCATCAAACGCCGTGTCGGACACCATGAGAATGCCGTCGGCAACTCACGCCCTCGATTTGTCAAGGACCCCGGCAATAACCATCGTCAGCCCGCATACCGGGGATCGGTTCGTTTTGACTCCGGACCGCCCGAACCGAATCCGTTTTCAGGCCATGGCCGACCCTTTGGTACCGTTCGTCACGTGGTTCATGGACGGTGTGGAGGTGGCAAGGACCGAACCTCCCTACGAATTCTTCTGGGAACCTACGAGGGGCCAACACACGGTTGACGCGGTCACGCCCCAAGATGAGGGAGTTCGTACGGTTTTCCAAGTCGAGTGAGACTGGCTGAAACCATTCATTTTTTACCTACCTGATGTGAAAAGACTTGACTAACGACCTCGATACCCCTTAAGCTCCGATGAAATACGCATCCGGATTTTAGTTTTCTTTCTTGTGTAGTTCCAAGGAGGGTTTGAGGCTTCCTCGTCCCGGGGAAAATTTGTCCGGAAAGCGGTCCTCGGGGCGAGGCATATCGAATTCCGACCTGTTCGCGGTCCCTGCCGCCTGCAAATCGACAGACGAGTAATGATGCTTGACCCAGCCCGTGGCTTCCCGGCCGATCCGCTTAATCATCAGACTACAACCATTGGTCAAGGGGCGATGAACCGATACTCAGGTGAACCATGATCATTACGCGAACTCCACTTCGTATCAGTTTTTGCGGAGGCGGGACGGATCTTCGTTCCTATTACCGGTGCGGCCAAGGAGCGGTGGTCAGCTCCGCCGTCAACAAGTATGTTTACATAACGGTCAACCGGTTGTCCCGGTACTTCAGCAACCGAATATTACTCAAGTACTCAAGCACGGAATTGGTCGATTCCGTGGACCAAGTCAAGCACCCCATAATCAGGGAAGCCATGAGAATGACGGGGGTTACCGACCGGGTGGAGATTACGAGCATGGCGGACATTCCCGCGGGAACGGGTCTCGGTTCATCCAGCACTTACGCCGTGGGGCTTCTGCACGCACTCCATACCTACACGGGACGCTACGCCTCGGCGAAGCGATTGGCCGAAGAAGCCTGTGAAATCGAGATCGAGCTGCTCAAGGACCCTATCGGAAACAGGACCAGTACATAGCCGCGTACGGCGGCATGTGTCACATTCGGTTCAATTCCGATGAGACGGTTTTCGTGGACCCGGTAATATGTAATCCGGAGACGAAGAGAGCGGTCGAAGACCACCTGGTGATGTTCTACACGGGGGTCACGAGACGGGCGGGAGATATCCTGGAGAAACAGAAGGCGGCAACGGACAAGAAGATGGCGGTCCTGGACAAAATGAAGGACCTATGCCTGCCTGCGTTGGACGTGCTTCGGGAGGGTCGGTCCCTTAACCGGTTCGGGGAAATCCTTCACGAAGGCTGGCTGTGCAAACAAACCTTGGTTGATTCCATCTCCAATGACCATATCAACCGATACTATGAGACCGCGCGGGAGGCCGGCGCCATAGGCGGAAAGCTGCTCGGGGCCGGCGGCGGCGGGTTCCTGCTTTTCTACGTCGAAAAGCAGAACCGAAATCGGGTCCGCGAAGCCATGTCGGACCTTCAGGAACTCCCCTTCCGTTTCGAACCTCAAGGAAGCAAGGTCATCTACATATCCGACGAAGCATAGGTTCACGGTTGCATGAAAGTCATCCCGTAAGCGTTTACAGCCGAAAATGTAAATACCCTTTGTCTAGGGTCAAAGGATAAGCCATCAGATAACCCCGCGGGAAAGCGGGGACCCAGGGAAAGTCAGAACCCAAGATGGATCCCCGCTTTCGCGGGGATGACGGTATTCATTCCGTTTCGTGAGGGATTTCTTAGTGCTTCATGGCGGCTTCCGCCGTGGTGTTCGTTCGAGCTGTAACCATTCATTTACGGGCGGGAAATTCCTATCTCAACGTGGCGCAGGCTTTCTAGCCTGCGAATTTTCTTAGTCCGATCTCAGCAGGCCGGCAAGCCTAACCCACAAGAGTGAATGGTTACGTTCGAGCTCATAGTCGTGCTTGACAACACCGGCAAACATTATAATCTAAGGAACCTTTCGCAGAGGAGGGGCCCGGAGCGTTCGGCCCCGCGCCTTTTTTCGGGAAAGCGTCCCCCGCGACGGTTCCGCGTGGAAATAGCTGATGAGGCGCTACGATGGGCCGGGTCCCGTATCAGATCATCATTCAGGATAGGAGGGCTTACTGTGGCTGACTTTTACATCAACGTGACGGTCGATGACGAAAGGGCGAAGAGGCTGGGAGAAGCCGGCCTGGGCGATCAAATCCAAGACCTGGGAGGAAAGAAGACGATCCAGGTCCCTATGACGGCCAAGGAGCATAAGAAGCTCTCAAAGAGCTTTCCCGACCTTCAATTCGATGCATCCAACGCGTGCGTGCTTCCTGAAGAACCGGAAAAGGTCCTGTTCGGCATAGTTGCGGACATGAAGACCTTGGACGTTATGAAGGGCGCAATAATGAAGCTGTACAATCCTCTTGCCGGAAAGGCCCTGCGAGCCAAGATTTGATTAAATGACGAAACGGCCGTAATTCCCGATCGTACCGGGTCCGCCGGCTTCATTTCGGAGAAATTTTCGGTCAGGAATTGTGTGTACCGGTTGCCGAAAGTTTTGTCCGAAACAGTCACCCCCCCCCTTTTACCGGGAGTCCGGTAATGGGGGGCCAAAATGCCCCATGGGGACGCATGATTACCCCCCTTTTGTAAAGGGGGGTAGGGGGGATTTACCGTCAGAAGCTAAGACGAAGTCCGACCCCTCAAACGGACACTAATTTCGGCAACCGCAATAAACGGCCATAAGGGGGCTATCTTCCGGCACACCGGCTACTTGCACTCCCGGCACCCGTTGACCACTTTGCCGCCCTCTTTCTCGCATTCGGCCTTGCTATGCTGTTTGTCACATTTTCCTTTGCCCCAGCAGCAATATACCCGCTCGCCTTTTGTCGCCTTGGATTCCGCAGCCGACTTATCGTGGGCCGCGGCCAAAGGGGGGATTGCGGCAAACACGACGAGCGCGAGACCGACTAAGACATTCTTCATATGAGTAACCTCCGGAGTTGAAATGGGGCACGGCGAATACTTGTCGCCCGCCCGGTACCATAACCGACGAGGGCCGTAGGATGAGCCGGCAGAGCGATTCATAAACGGGTTCACGTCCCCTCGGCGCGGCGATTTGAAGACCGAGGGACAACGTGAAGGTGATTCTAAACGATCTGCTGTTCCATCGGATCATCCGGCCGCGGTTTTACTCTCACCAGCGAATAGAGCGCGGGGAGGACCCCCAAGGTGAGAAGCGTGCTTGACACGAGACCGCCTATCACGACGGTGGCGAGGGGTTTCTGCACCTCCGCTCCGGTTCCGGTCGCCGTGGCCATGGGAACAAAGCCCAAGGAAGCGACCAACGCCGTCATCAGGACCGGTCTCAGGCGCGTCAGCGCCCCTTGAATCACCGCCTCGTCCAACGAAAGACCATCGTCCCTCAACTTGTTGATGAAGGTGATCATGACCAAGCCGTTAAGTACCGCCACTCCCGACAGGGCTATGAAACCCACGGCAGCCGATATTGACAGGGGCATGTCCCTGAACCAAAGGGCCGCGATTCCTCCGGTCAGTGCCAAAGGTACGCCGGTGAACACGAGCAGAGCATCTCTCAGGGACCCCAACGCGGTGAACAGAATGACGATGATAAGGAACAGCGCCAATGGGACGACTATCCGTAGCCGTTGAGCCGCGGAGATCAATTGTTCGAATTCACCGCCCCAATTGACCCAATAACCTGCCGGAAGCTTCAAGTCTTTTTCGATGATCAGCCGGGCCTCCTCAACGAATGAACCCAGGTCGCGATTGCGAACGTTGCTGGTTACCACGACCCTGCGCTTTCCATCCTCGCGGCTGATCTGATTCGGTCCCACGACGATGACGGGCTCGGCGACCGAACCCAGTGTAACGAAAGACCTGGGCCTCTTGTCTTCTTCAACGGCGGTGGCGGTTCGAATATTCTCGGAAGAAGGTTCCCGGCGAGGTAACGGAATGGGTATTTGCTTCACGGCTTCCATGTCCGCGCGCAGCTCGTCGGGCAAACGGACCACTATGTCGAATCGCCGGTCGCCCTCGAATACCTGCCCCGCGGATTTGCCGCCCACCGCCACCTCCACGACTTCTTGAACATCGGACACGTTGAGGCCGTAGCGAGCCATTCCTTGACGATTCAATCGAATCGTAAGAATGGGAAGCCCCGAAACCTGCTCCACCTTCACATTGGAGGCGCCTGGAACTCTGCGTACCAACTCGGCCGCTTCTTCGGCGCATTTCAGCAACGTGTCCATATCGTCGCCGAAAATCTTTACGGCAACGTCGCTGAACACTCCGGCGAGAAGATGGTTGAAACGCATCCGAATGGGCTGGCTGAACTCGTAGTTGCTACCGATCAGTTTACCGGCTTCCAGCTCGAGTTCGCGAAGAAGATCCGCCTTGGGCAGATCGGGGTCGGGCCAGCGATCCCTGGGCTTCATCACTATGGTATTGTCACCGATGCTCGGCGGATGAGGCTCCGTGGCTATTTCGGACGTGCCTACCCTCCCTACGATGGTTTCGATTTGGGGGAATCGTTCCTTGAGGGTTTTCTCAAGAACGGACTGGAGTTGTACCGCCTGGGACAGGCTCGTATCGGGTACGCGCATCGTATGTATCGCCAGGTCTCCCTCGTCAAGCGTGGGGATGAACTCGCTCCCCATCCGCGTCGCGGCTACAACGGTTACGATGACGACCACGGCCGCGGTGACCGCAACAAGTGTCTTGTACTTGAGGGCATGCAACAATAATGGGCGGTATATCGTTTTGGCTTTTCGGGTGACGAGGTTCTCCCCCCGGATGCTTCCGGCCGACAAGAAGAGAGCCGTGGCTGCGGGAACAAAGGTGAACGACAATACAAGCGCACCGGTGAGTGCGAGGAGTACGGTCAATGCCATCGGGGTGAACATCTTGCCCTCAACGCCGGTAAGGGCAAGTATTGGGAAGTAAACGATGATGATTATTATCTCGCCGAACAACATCGGCTTGCGCACTTCCTGCGACCCCAGGCGAATCACCTGCATTCTCTCGGATTTCGTGAGGGGCCTCCCCTGTTCCGCCTGGGCTTCCGACATTTTTCGTGCGCAGTTTTCCACCATGACAACCGCTCCGTCCACGATTATGCCGAAGTCTATGGCACCAAGACTCATCAGATTCGCACTGAGTTTCCCCACGACCATGCCTGTGGCCGTGAACAACATGGACAGAGGAATGACCAGGGCCGTGATGAAAGCTGCGGTGAAGTTGCCGAGAAAGAGGAAAAGTACGACGATGACCAGTACCGCCCCTTCCGCAAGGCTCTTAGACACCGTTGCAACGGTTTTGTCCACGAGCGTCGTTCGGTTGTACACCGCCTTTGCAGTAACGCCTTCAGGTAGGGTCTTGTTGATTTGGTCGAGTTTGTCCGCGGCCCGTTGTGCCACCACGCGACTGTTTTCACCCATCAGCATGAACACCGTGCCCAGGACTGTTTCTTCCCCATCCTTGGTCGCGGCGCCCAGCCGCAGTTCTTTGCCCAAATGCACGACCGCGATATCGCCGATGGAGACCGGCACGCCGCGAACGTTCTTTACCACGATGTTTCGAATATCCTCCAGGTCGGCCACTTGACCCGGAACGCGAACAAGATACTGACCGCCGCTTCGTTCCACGTATCCCGCGCCCACGTTCGCGTTGTTCGCCGAAAGGGCATCGACCACGTCTCGAAACGTCAGCCCGTGGCCAATCAGCTTGTAGGGATCGGGGGTCACATGGAATTGTTTCTCGTACCCGCCGATGGTATTGATCTCCGTAACGCCGGGCGTGTTTCTCAGTTGGGGCCGGATAATCCATTCCTGAATGGTTCGAAGGTCGGTGAGAGTGTAAGGAGTGCCGTCGGGCTTTTTCGCACCGGGTGCGGCCTCAACGGTCCACATGAATATCTCGCCCAATCCGGTGGAGATAGGCCCCATAACAGGCTCGATTCCAGGCGGAAGCTTGCCTTTCACTTCCTGGATTCTCTCGCTCACCAGGCGTCTCGCAAAGTAGATGTCCGTATTGTCGTCAAAAATTACCGTAATGAGTGCGATCCCGTACTGCGAAAGGGATCGGGTCTTCACCAGGCGCGGGAGTCCCGCCATCCCGGTTTCAAGAGGATAAGTTATGCGCTGTTCGATCTCCAAGGCCGATAGTCCCTTGGCCTGCGCCGTCACCTGGACCTGGACGTTGGTAACGTCCGGCACGGCGTCGATATTCAAACGATTGAGATTATATGCACCCAAACCCGCCATCAGCAGCGTAAGGCCCAGCATTACCCCCCGATGGCGTATGGAGAGCTTCAGGATTCCTTCGATCATAGGCCGTTCCTAGTGTTCATGGGACATTCCCGCCTTTCCCAGTTCCGCCTTTAGGATGAATCCGTTCTTTGCGACGTATCTCTCTCCCTGTGCCAGACCCTTGCGGATTTCAGTGAACTTGCCGTCCGTGCGCCCCGTAATTACGGGCCTGGCCTCGTACTGATCCTCGTACTGCACGAAAACCACGGGCCGGTTGAGGTGTGATTGAATGGCCTCGCTATTGACGACCACTCCGGGGGACGCGTTGTGGCGCACCAGTTCCACCTCGGCGAAAAGGCCCGGGCGCCACCTGCCTTCCTGGTTCGGCAATACTACGCGAGCCTTTGCCGTGCGGGAATCCTCGCCCACAATCGGGCCGACGTAAGAGACCCGGCCGACATTCGATCCGCCATTGGATTCGGATTTCACCGTTGCTTCCTGGCCTACACGCACTGAGCTCAAATCCTTAGCGTACACGATTATGTCCAACCAAACGCTGGAAAGATCGGCGATCACGTAGATCTCCGCGTCTTCCTTGACCCATTCGCCGTGCGACAGGTGCTTTTTCACCACGATCCCATCAAAAGGAGCCCGGATAATGTAATGGGTCAGATCATCGCCGTCTTTTTCCGATAGGCTATAGATCTCCTTGTCTCCAAGACCCAATGCACGCAGTTTTCGTCCCGCGGACGTCAACTCGATTCGCTCTTCCATAAAGACTTTCCGCACCGTCAGGAACTCCTTTTCCGCTACGGTTTTTGCGTCCCAGAGCCGTTCGAGCCGCTCAAAATTGTACCGAGCCAGCTTCTCCCTTTCCACGGCCAGCAGGTACCTGCCCTTGGCGTCCCCCAATTCTCGACTGTCGATGACGGCAATCACCTCCCCCTTTTTGACTTCATCCCCGAGGTTCTTGCTCGCTGCCAGAACGACTCCGGGCACCCGTGGAACAATGTGGGAGACCATATCCGCGTTGAAGGTTATCTCGCCGGGAAGAGTCAATGTGGAAATGATTCTTCCCGGGCCGGCAGCCTCGGATTCCAGGCCCATCTTCCCCGCCAAATCGGCCGGCACGGTCAAGCGACCTTCATATCCCGTATATTCCCAATCGAACGATTCCCCTTTCCATGTCGCCAGCACCTTCACAATGAAGGAATACGGTTGTTCCAGTTCCTCTTCGCTGTAGAGGTATCCTTGAGAAGGCTTGAACGTGAACTTTTCGGTCTTTCCTCCGAGACGTTCGAGCTCCACCGAAACAGTAACCTCGCCGGGGTCCAGGGGTTTGTTATTGTGGGATGGGTAGACTCGAAAATGGGGGAAGCCTCCCTTATCGTATACGACCAACTCCAGCTCGAATTCACCGAGTTTGAGCACCTTGCCGCCGTTGGGGCCCAACTCGTCGCAGTGATCATGACCCCCTGATGCGTCGCCGTGGTTATGACCCTGATGGGAATCATGGGCCGCAGAGGCGGTCTTCTTCTCTGTAAAGGTAAGCCATAGGGCCGCCAAGGCCCCCAGTAGGATTACCGAACAAATAGCTCCGATTTCTTTTCGGGCCATCGCTTACTCTCTTTCTGTGGAAAATGCTATTAACGAATGAACCCCGATACACACGCGACCGAACCAAGGGCCGGACCTAGGTGCATACGGCTGAATCGGCCCCGGAAAAAGCGTCCATCGCGTTCGGGAAATGCTCGGACGAGTTTTAATTTACCGGAGGATGGCCGGATATTGCCTTCGGCCTCGGATTAGGTAACGGGCCGGCGATTTTCTCAAATCAGGAGAATAGTGGATGACGGGGATCGGAGGGATGGGTTGCGGTTGGGGGACAAATCGACATGTCGGCGACCGGCGCAGGCCGCGGCCGGGACCTGATCAGAGGGCTCCGCTTCAATTCCCCGGCTGGAAGCCTTTCCATTCGGGTATGCGGCGGGGGACTGTTGGGACGTAATGTGGGGAGGTTGGCCGGCTTCGGATGAAGCGTGGACCTCGCAACAGCACGGACCACGATTGAAGACGAGGTGAGTCGTCCTATCATGTGCGTGGCTCAGTGCATGGGCAATGAGATGGGCCTTTGCCCGGAAAGGCTTATGGATCGCCGGGGGGCCTTCCGTATGGATGCCGCCGGCGTCATGGCAATCCATTTCGGCGAGGACCCCGCAGAAAGCTACGGCATAAGCCGAAAGCACTATTATGCATGTTAAACGCCTGACCATCAGCGGCACACGCCTTCCTATGCCCGAGGTTGAGGGAACCGTTTTCGCTGGTCCCGATCTACAGTCGTATATAGGGTGCCCTCGGCGGGATTGTCAAGGACCGTCTTCAGTATCGGCGACGGTTTGTCGCCCTCCGGAGAATCCAAATCCAAAGTCGCCGAGACAAGAAAAGGACATGAAGATGGGGCATGAGGTCCGGTTCACGCCCCAGCCGGGTCCGCCGATTAGTTTCCACGAGCTTTTTATTTCTTTGTGCCTCGTGTGTTCGCTGTGGAATCCCGATTCCCGGGGATGAACTCCAGCCGCTGATCCTAGTCCAAAATCCGTTGCCGAGATTCCGGAAAGTAAGAAGGCCGGAGCCTACTAGAAATTGACCTTGTCCTTTCCCTTGAGTCGAAGAATCCTACGGGCATCGTCAGGAGAGGCCACTTCACGATTAAGCATTTCGGCCAGGTGAACGATCTTATGGACCAGCTCGGCATTGCTCTTGGCCAGTACGCCCTTCTTGATGTAGATGTTGTCCTCCAAGCCTACACGCACATGACCGCCCATATGGATAGCCATGGTGGACAGATTGATTTCCGCCGCGCCTACTCCAATGACCGACCAGGTGAAATTGCCCTTGCCGAATAGTGCCCCTGCCTTGGAAACCAGATATGTCAGGTCTTCGGGAGTGCCTCGAATGGCCCCCAAGACGCCCATGACGAATTGAAGGTGGAAGGGAGGCTGAATGAATCCGTCGCTCACAAGCTGGTCCAGGTTGTACAAGTGTCCCACATCATAGATCTCAAGTTCCGGCCTTGCTTCGTTCTCCCGGGTAATGGAACACAGATATTCCATATCCTTAAACGTGTTCTTGAACACGAAGTCCTTGCTCATCTCAAGATACTGTTTTTCCCAGGGATACTTGAATTCATCAAGGTATTTCAGTGCCGTGTGAAGGGCGAAATTTATCGACCCCATGTTGAACGAACACATCTCCGGCTTGAACCTCGGGACCACCGCTGCCCGTTCCTCAATGCTCATGAGAACCGATCCGCCGGTGGTCAGACAAATAACCACATCCGAGGCGCTCTTTATGCGGGTGATGATCTCTTGGAAAAGCTCGTGCGAGGATGAAGGGAATCCGTCTTCGGGTCTCCGTGCGTGGATATGTACGATTGCCGCGCCGGCTTGTGACGCCTCGACCGCGGACGCGGCTATCTGTTCGGGGGTCAAAGGGAGATAGGGGGACAGGCTGGGAACGGTGGCCGCCCCGGTGATCGCTGCCGTTATGATCAACGGTTCCATGTTGTCGGTCCTTCAGGGAAATGTGAATTAGGTATGGAAATCATGAGACCTATTCCTGATGGACGTGGACTTCCAAGTCAAGGCAAAAAAGGTGATCCCTGCAACCATAATCCGACGTGATGCCCGTCAGCGGTTGCGACGGTCCGGCATCGGCCTCAGAGTCCGAGCGACTCACCGCCGAGATATGCCTCCACGACCCTGCGGTCCTTTACCACTTCCGCAGGATTGCCTTGAGCCAGTTTCATGCCGAAACTCAAAACAAACACCGACCGGCATAGCTCCATCACCACTCTCATCACGTGCTCTATCATGATGACCGTTATCCCCCGCCGTTGAATGTCTCGGACGATCTCGACGACGCGGCCCGTTTCATCCCGACTCAAACCCGCAAATATCTCGTCCAAGAGTATCACCTTGGGGTCCGTACCGAGTGCGCGGGCTATCTCAAGTCTTTTCTTTTCTTCGAGATTAAGGCTTCCTGCCGGTTGGTCGGCCTTGGCCGCCAATCCTACGAACTCGAGTTCGGCCATGGCGAAAGAGACACCACGGCGCCGATGAGGAGTACCGGTTCTGCCGAAACAGACACCGACGAGAACGTTTTCCATTGCGGTCAATGAGGAAAAGGGCCTAGGCGTTTGGTACGTACGGGATACACCCAGCCGACAAATCCGATCTGTGCCGAGGCCTGTAATTTTGCGCCCTTGGAACATCACGCCGCCCGCCGTAGGGGAAAGCTCTCCGGCAATTATGTTGAACAACGTCGTCTTTCCCGCGCCATTGGGTCCTATGATGCCGAGAATCGGGCCTTCCTCGACGCGCAGGTTTATGTCCGAAAGCGCTTGAAGCCCTCCGAACACTTTGAATATACCCTGACATTCCAAGACGATCGTCATCGTACTCCAAACGGCGTCACATCCGTTTCAACGTTTGAACCGCTCGGCCAAGGACCTGAACCACCGGGTCCGCACCAAGCCTCCCGGCATGAATAGGCCCACCAGCAGCATAATGATTCCGTAAACGGTCAAATGAAGGTACGGCAACTTGGTCCACAGCAGTTCCTGCACCACGGTGAGAAACAGCACTCCCAGGAAAGGCCCGGCGATTGTACCGGAGCCTCCCAACATGGCCATGACGATGGGGCTCAGCGCGATCTCCAGTCCGAAAACGGAGGAAGGACTTATGTAGCCGACATTCCAGACGTACACCCCTCCTATTGTTCCGGCGGGCACGGCGGCGACCACCAACGCCAACGACTTGCAAAGAGTTGTGGGCATACCGAGGGATCGAGCGACTTCTTCGTCGTCGCGAATGCTGAAGAGAGCTGGTCCGAATTGGGATACCGCTAACCCACGGCTAAGCGCCAAGGTGGATACGGCCACGATGAGAGAAAGGTAATAGGCGGCGATACCGTGGTCGCCCGTGGGTGTCGAGATGCCCCCGGAACCGCCGGTAAGGTCCCTGAGATTGTTGCACACAATGCCCACAAGGCTGATAAGACCGAATGTTCCAAGCGCGAAGTATGCACCCCTCAGTCGAAAAATCGGATAGGCCGTCACCGCGGCAAAGCAGGCCGCTACCGCCGCCGCCGCCGCAAGGGCCGCGCCCACGTGGAACCCCTGATTCAACAATATGGCCGTGGTATATGCTCCGAGTCCGAAGAAAACCGAGTGCCCCAAATTCATATACCCCATATATCCGCCTACGATATCGTAACTTACGGCCAAGGTAAGGTAAACCGCGAACAGGAAAACCCAAACGATCAGGTACGGATACGGGAGGAAAGGCAACGCCGCCAAAACGGCCGCCGCCGAGAATCCGGCAATATATACCGGAACCCGGTACCGGCACCCCGCCATCAGCGAGCCCCAAAAAGGCCGGAAGGCTTGATGATCAACAGTACCGTCAACAGAACGAACGCGACACACGGCGACCATTGGGCACCGACGAAGTGAGCGGTTAGAGTCTCTGCCAAGCCCAATATCAGACCTCCGACCACCGAGCCCACCAGACTGCCGAGGCCTCCCAGAACCACCACGCACAAATACTTTACCGTCAGAGGAATACCCATGGAAGGAGTCACCGTGAAAAGCGTCGCGTAAAACACCCCCGCCGACGCTGCAAGGGCGGCTCCGAGGCCGAAGGTGAACGCGGAAACGGTGTGGATGGGAATTCCTACGATTCCAGCCCCGTCTCTCGACTGCGTAACGGCCCGTATTGCCTTTCCCATGAAGGTTCTTTTCAGAAACAGCCGTAGGGCCACGGCCAAGGCGCATATGAAGACCAGTATGGAAAGCCTCAAGGATGATACGACCACTCCTCCCACGGTCAGAGGAGTGAGCGAATAGGCAATACCCGTTACGGGGCGTTCCCAGAAAAATGAAGTGAGGTCCTCGATGGCCAGTGAAGCGCCCAAGGTCGTCAATATTGAGGCCGTCAGCATTTGATCATGCGGCCTGTCCCCGATGGGTTTCAAGAGAAGGAAATAAAACCCGACTCCGATGACGAAGAAGACGGGGATTACCAGAACCGCTCCCAGGAATGGGTTGATCCCAAGTGTAACGAACGCTGAATAGGCGGCCAGGGAGCCAAGCATCAGGAACTCCCCGTGAGCAAGGTTGAGAACGTTCAAGACTCCGAAGCTTATGGAAAGTCCGAACGCGGCAAGCCCGTAGATCCCCCCGAGCAGCAAACCGCCCACCAGCAATTGAATCACATCGGAAGGCATGGTTGACTCATACCGCCCGGCGGAATCCGATTACTTCCATTCCGGCCTCGGATGAACATTGACTCCGGTGGCGACTTCCTTCGGCCATATCACAACGTATTTGTCTCCCTGAATCTGGGAAGGATAGGTATTGATGGAGCCGTAACCGGTTTCGTGGAACTGAGACGGCCCCAACACGGTCTCCATCTTCAAGCCCTTGAGAGCGGCCATAACGGCCGCCTTTTCCAGAGTTCCCGCGTTCTCAAGAGCGGCCTGAATGATCTGGAAGGCCGCTACGTATGCCGGCGCCCACGGATACATCGGTTCGGAAATCCCGGACCCCTTGAGCAATTCACCCATGAATGACGGGTCCCCGAGCTTCATGCCCTCGACCCAATAGGACTGCCCGACCACGTAATCAGCGGTATCTCCGAGGGCCTCTCGAAAAACACCGCTGTGGTGAATGCAATGGTACTCCTTGGGGTTGAGCTTCATTTCCTTGGCTTGTTTCATGAATGTCACGGCAAAGGGAATGTTGGATGAAACATATACTATATCGGGGGTCTTGTTTTTCAATTTGGTAATTACGGGTGTGAAATCGCGAGTATCTGCCGGGATGATGTCGCCCGAAAGTACGGTCAAGCCGGCCTCTTCGGCGAGGGACTTAGATCCTTGAAACACACCGAGGGGATGAAGAGTATCTTCCACTACAAAGCCCACTGTTTTTGCTTTGCCTTGTGTTTTGACCATTTCCCAATAACGGTACGTGTAACGGGGTCCCAAATCTATGACACCGACCAACCATTTGAATCCCCTGGAATAAATTTTGGGGGAGTTCGCGCAAACGGCCACAAACGGTATCTTGTGATTTTCGCCGGCCGTACTGCCCGCAAACGTCAGCGGACTACTGTAAGGGCCCATAAGGATGTCCGCCTTGTCGACGACCGCGAGTCGCTCATAGTACTTCTTGGCCGCGGTCTCGCTGCCGGCATCGTCATAGATGACGAACTTTACGGGTAGGCTCTTTCCATACTGCTTCAGCTTGATGCCGCCCTTTGCATTTACCTTTTCGGCCCAAGTCTCCATGAGTCGCTTGAAAGGCCC
>JAZDOF010000565.1:0-14586 GCA_043799015.1 Pseudomonadota bacterium
CCAGGTGCGTCCGTTTCTCCCATTACCATGTCGACCAGGTGTGAACCGAGTTTGATCCCTACTCCGAAGGCCGCACCGAGTGCGACCCAACCTAGGAGCTTGACCGGAAACGGCGTTGAGGTTCCCATATTCTCTTCTCCATAGTAAACGGCGTTACTATCGCCGAATGCTTGTGCCGTCAGGGACGTCGTTTTTTCTTGAGTTCGCTCGGTGAAATGCCGAACCGCTTGCGGAAGGCTTCGGCGAAATGACCGAAGCAGGTGTAGCCGGTGCCGGCCGCGACCTCGCTCACGTTCATTTCTCCTGTTTCAAGCATGGCTTTTGCCTTCTCCATCCTCAACATGCGGACATAACCGAAAACAGTGGTGTTATAGAGGTCCCGGAAGCCTCGTTTGAGCTTGAAATCGTTAAGGCCCACGCGCCGCGCAAGAGTCAGCAGCGACGGCGGGTCCGCGAACTCAAGCTCAAGTATGCTACGAGCCTCTTCGAGCAACCGGTGTTCTTTAGCGTTCCATATGGTTGTCTCCGACCGGTCGGAAGATGAGAGCGAGTTCAACTGAAATGCTAGTAGTTCCAACGCCTTGCTCTCCATGAAGAGTCGTCTCGTCGGTCCCTCCAGGGGGCAGTCTAGGATCTGATGTGCGATCATCCTCAGTTGGGGCGTAAGGGCCGGTCGAATGTGGCCGGGAAATTCGTCCGCTCGAAGCGGAACCGGGTTTGAGCCGGGTTGTGCGGCCTGCGCGTATTTGGAAATCAACTGAGCCGCCCTGCCGGAGGAAATGTTCAACTCGACCAACCGATGAGGGTGGTTGCCCGCAAGCTCCCATCGCGATCGCTCCGCCTGAAATGTCCCGACCACCGACCGTCCGGGACGAAATTTCCATTGGTCCACGCGCCCCAACGATCGAGGCACGGTGTAATCGGATTCGCCTTCGAGAACCAGGGAAATAAACATGCCGGGATTTCCCGGCTCGATATTCAGTTCGACACCCTGTCCCACATCCAGGTTCATGGCGACAAGTTGCAGCCCCGGCTGTACGGCATGCACCTCCACCTTGCCGTTCAGTAGCGGCCCTTCGAACTCGATGGACATCACATCGGTCTCGTGGGCCAACGGCCCAAGCAGTCCCCCGAATTGCTCCAAGAAGGCCCCCATGTCGTCCTTGGTCACGAATTTCTTCGATGCGATGGATTTCATCGCCGCCTCCGTGGACCCGCCGCAATAATCCGTCCGGGAGCGGAACCGTCGTCCGTCCGGGTGTAGACTGCATCCGTAGACATAATACATGAGGAGGGCCGTAAAAGTGAACAACGAAGCATGGGCGCAACTTCAAAAGCATATGGGTTACTCGGATGACGAGATGGAGCTGTTTCGGAGCGATCCAAAGAACGCGGAAATCCTGATGAAGGGGGCCGAGTTCATGGACAAGACCATCGTAGCGGAGGTTGTGGAATCCCACGGCTGTTTCAGTGGGCATCTAAAGGGTGACAAGTTCTACATGGACCCGGCCGGCAACCTGATTACAAAGTTGTGTCCCAAGAAAATGTGTATCTATGCCGTCGCCGCTCTCAAGCACTCGGTCTTTGCCGTTGGCGAACTGTTGTACGCCGGAGTGGATCCGAACCAAATGAAATTCAAAAGGACGGGCTGCTTCGACGTAGGATTGCAGTGCGGCGGCTGGGGTCGAGTAGTGATGGAAGTCGGCATTGAAGACCGAAAGAAGCCGGAATGAATCCTCCCGTCCGGCCGCGGCCATGAAGCGGGCGGGGACATGCCCCGCCCCTTGGCACTTCGTGTTGCGATTAGCCGCGTGGAGCAGGTTGTGGGACCGCCTCCGCAACACCTCGCCAAACTCGGGCCCGGGCCACGGCCTCATCTCTTAACTTAACGCGAATGCGGCGCTTCTTCAAAATACCCGAGGGACGAGCCGCCCGACCTGGAAGAAGTCCTTCAAGGTCACGCATCCCACCAGTTGAAGTTCACGGACCAGATAGAGAAACAGGTAGGCCGTCTGAAGCGCGTCCTCCAATGCATCGTGTTTGGCGAATATGGGAAGATTGTACCTCTTGGAGAGGGCCGTGAGGTTGTACGAAACCGCTGGTTGCGATATGCCGAAATGTTTCTTCCGTTCGTACTCCACAGAAGCTTGAGCAAGCTTCATGGTGTCCACGCCCGGGTTGTGGATGGTTCCCCCCAACCGCTCTTTGGCGACCCTATTTATAAAGGACATATCCATGGCCACGTAATGACCGAGGAGGAGAGCATCACCGCAGAATTCCAGGAACGGCAACAACACTTCTTCGATCCTCGGGGCATCCCGGACCTGTTCAGGAGATATCCGGTGTATCAACGTGCTGTCTTTGGGGAGGGGGCGGGTGGGATGAACGTACGTGGAAAAATTCTCACCAACCACTATGCGCAGATTTCTAATGCGCACCGCGCCTATGGAGACGATTTGATCATGACGGGGGTTCATGCCCGTGAGTTCGGTGTCGAACGAGACAAACTCGTAGGTCTCAATCGGCCGATCCTGATCGAAGTTGCGAAACCAGTCCTTGTTTTTAACAAGAAAAGGATGTTGCTCCTTTTTTTGCCATGGCCAAGTGAATTTCACACAACCCTCGTCTACTCGAGAACATGGAAATGCTCCTTTGCGAAGCCCTGAAGCCTCCCAATCACCGCAAACGCTTCCTTTAGCGTCTGTTTTTCAAGGTCCGAAAGCTCCGTCGGATCGATATAGTTGTCCGGCTGCCGGCCGTCTTCTATGAGACGGAGTTGATGCACGAGCCGTAATTGCATTTGGAATTCGTACGCGTCCATGCATTCGGCGTAAATGTCGTGCGGAATAAGGTCGACATCGCCAAGCTCTCTCATCCGGGCCAACGTATTGGTCTCGCTAAGACCGTGCTTAAGTGCAAGCACCCTCGCAAAATCCACAAACGGCACCATTCCTCTCGTCTTGAGGTCGATTCGGTTCTTGTACCTGCCGTCTTTTTCGACCACGAAATTGCGGAATAGCGAAAGAGGAGGTCTGTTGGAAATGCAATCCTTGGCGAGATGCATCAAGAAAATTCCCCTGCGGGGTGCTTCAAGATTGAGAAACCCTCTAAGCTTCTCTCCAAGCTCCAACTGGCCGTAAGTGGACCTGAAATCGAAAAAGATCGTCGCGTGAAGGACCCCTTGAGGTTCGGGAGCGCTCATCCAGCGGTCAAAGTATCCTCGCCACACGGTGAACGGCTTTCGCCATACCGGGTTGGATGCCATCATCTTTCCCTTGCAGAGGGGAAAGCCGCATGCGGCAAGTTGTTCCGCCGCGAGGTTACCGAATCGTCGAAAATAGAGTTTGGCCTCCTTGACCTGGTCCCAATTGTCCGGGGGCGTGTCGTAGACGAGGGCATTATCCTGGTCGGTCTTGAAAGTCTGCTCCTTACGGCCCTCACTCCCCAACGTCATCCAGCAGAAGGGATGGGGAGGGGGGCCCAACTCCTCCTCCAGGAGGCCCAGTACTCTGTGCACGATGTGGTCGTTGAGCACGGTGATGACGCGAGTGATGTTGTTGGCCTTGGCTCCGCCGGAAATAAGGGTTCTTACAACCGACGGGATCTTCTTCGACAGCGGGTATAGCCCGGACAGCTCGTTTTGCCCGACGATCTCCCGAAAAAGGGACAAGGGCGACGTACCCTGATGGACCATGATGTCGTGCGCCGTGACCACCCCGAGGATTTCGTTCTGCCGTTCGACGACCAAGTGGTGTAGGTGCTCGCTCATCATCTGCAAGAGCGCGTCGAAACATACGGAGTGCGCGGAGATGGTCTTCACGGGAGAGGTCATGATCTCCCCCACGGGAACGCCGTAACCAAGCCCCTTGGCCACGACCCGAGAACGCAAGTCCTTGTCCGTCACGATGCCCACGACTTCACCGGAAGGATCGCGGACCAGTATGGAGCCTATGCCGCGCTCGGCCATTCGAGTAGCCGCGATTTGAATCGACTCCCCCGCGTCGATGATTTCGGGCGAGCGCTTCACTACGTCTATGAGCCGGCTGCCGAACAGATAAAACGCGTCTTCCCCCTGGGCCCTGAATTGGTGATCGCGCAGTTCCATGTAAACCGTGCTCACCACGTCCTCGGAAAACCGTTTGAGATAGTACTGGGCAATGGCGGGGTGAGTCTTGATAAGTTCGAGAAAGGTTTCTTTGTCAATCAAGAAGCAGAAAGTGTCCTCCACGGTCTCGACGTTGAAGCTTGCCTGAGACCCCCTAATGATGCTCAAGGCCCCAAAATGTCCCCCTTCGCCCCTGAAGTCCATCAGGCTCACCACCTGATCGTCTTCCGCCGCGAGATAGACCTTGACCGCGCCTTTGCTGATCAAGTAGAGGTTCTTGACCTCGGTGACATCCTGCTTGAGCACCAGGGCGCCTTTGGGAAAGAAGTCGATTGCGCATTGACCCGAAAGCTTTCGTAAAATCCTATCGGGAAGTTCGGAAAACGGTGCCGTCCTTTTGAGAAATGCGAGGACCGCTTCCGGATCGGCCTTGTGAATGGGTTCCAGCGCCACGGCACCTCCTGTTCGTCGATCACGGCAATTTGCCGAAATGGATAAAGGCCTAGTTTGTAGGATCCGCAATGAAGCGGACATCCCCACGGATGAAGGATTCGAGGCCCCGATCCGTCACCATGCCGGACGTGGCAACAAGGCCCGCCCAATCCCGTCATTGTGGATGTCTGCCAACCGGCCGGCCAAGTGTATCAGGCTGCAACGAAACAGGCAAGGAACGTTGAGCGCCAAAAATCACCACACCCCAGGAAGGTGGAAGTTCCCCGGCATCAAGGCATAGGCGTCAAAATAAGGCGACAGGCAGAAGAAAAAAATCCCCCCTGCCCCCCTTTACAAAGGGGGGGTAAGAGCCCGATTCCTCCCCCCTTTTCTAAAGGGGGGGTGGGGGGGATTTCTCTGTCGGTCTTTGCTGTAAGGAAGGGCCGGTGGAATATAACCACCTGATATCATAAAGATTGGACCGTTATCTTGACGCCTATGCGGCATCAAGGGCAGCAGTACGCCTCGAATCGACCTGTTCGCCTGTCCATCCCGTCGTCTCAGGCTCTCCGAGGCCTTGATCACGTTCATCCTGCCGCCGTGCGGAAGCGGCGCAACACAAATACGTGTGTGCGGTGCGCCGGCTTGTTGCGGGCGGCCGGTAAAATCGGCCGACTTTATGATTAAGTTGCTTTCTTAGAGCTGATTCGGATACGCTCCGGTTGGGTCCCGGGGGCTGATCGGACCCCATTGTTCGTTCGGTTCCCGGAAGCGGAAAGTGCGGATTAGGGAGGCAGGTCATGAGAAAGTCGATTGGGTTCTTCGTAGGACTGTTTTTGACGTTAACTCTTGTTGGTCCGGCCTGTGCCGATGATGGGCCGATCAAGCTAGGGGCCATGTTCATAAGCTCCGGGCCGCTGGGAGGGTATGGAATCAACGCCCAACGCGCCGTAAATATGGCGGTGGAAGAAATCAACGCTTCAGGGGGCGTGCTCGGCAGGAAGCTCGCGGCCGTTTTTGGGGATACGAAACTGAAACCGGACGTGGCGGTAGAGCTGGCCGGGAAATTCGTCACCGAGGAAAAGGTGGACTTTCTCATGGGCCCCACATCCAGCGGCGTCGCACTGGCCCTCTCCGAGTTCGCTCGAAAGCACAAGAAAATTCTTATCGTTACGCAAGCGGCGACGGACACGGTGACGGGGGACAAGTTCAATCCCTATCTGTTCAGTACACTAAGCAACGTAATGATGCACTCCCGAGCCGGGGCTTACTACATGGCGCCAAGACCCTACAAGAAGTGGATGTGCATCGGCCCCGATTACAATTACGGCCATGAATCATGGCGCTTGTTCAGGGAGAAACTCAAGGAGCTGAAGCCGGATATAGAGATCGTAGGGGAGACATTCCCCAAACTCATGGCCAAGGACTACGCTCAGCACATTCAGCGGATTCGCGAAGCCAAGCCGGATGCCGTATGGTGTCCGCTATGGGGTCAAGATGCGGTGGATTTCATCAGGCAGGCCAAGGAAGCCAAACTGTTCGACACGATTAAGTTCGCCTTTCCGGTAGGAGCGGCGCTGGAAACTCTTGTCCCCTTGGGAAAAGAGACCCCGACGGGCTTGTACATGGCCTCACGATATTTTTTCACCACGCCGGACTCGGCCGAAAACAGAGACTTCGTCAAGAGATTCTACGAAAAATACAAAGAATATCCCGACTACATGGCTGAAGAGACTTACGCCGGCGTATATTTTATGAAGGTCGCGGTGGAACGGGCAGGGACGATCGACCCGGAAGCCGTCATTAAAGCCGTTGAAAAAGAGCCCCTCGCCTGGTTGACTCCGGAAGGTTGGAAGATCATGCGTCCCGAGGATCATCAAGCCGTGGAAGACGTGGTGTGGGGAGAAACCGCACACACCGATAAGTACGGCTTCGCAGTGCTGACCAACATGCAGTCGATTCAAGGAGAGCAGATATGCCGCACACCCGAGGAACTCAAGAAGGTCAAGAGGAATCCTTGAACCACAGTAACCATTCACTTACGGGCGGGAAACTCCAATCTCAACGTGGCGCAGGCTTTCCAGCCTGCGAATTTCCTTAGTGCGATCTCGGCAGGCCGGCAATCCTGCCCACAAGAGTGAATGGTTACGAACCACGCCCATCGCTACTTGAACATTCTTTAAGAAGTTTTGTCGGTTCGTTGCTCACAGCGCATCCGCGCTAAAGGACAGGCCGGGGTTGGAAGAAGAGGGGAAATCGGACCGGCGGTATGTAGTCGCGGTCCAAACCGGAGGCGGCTGGACCGCCACCGATTATCGGGAACTCGTTCTTCCAACTCCGCTCTGAAGCGGAAGCAACGGGACCCATCGGCAGGGCGGGATTTTAACTTTTGGACCTGGGGCCGGCGGCCGACCGAAGCGTCGGCCTGGGAGAGAATGCCATGAATCTTGTTCCCGGAGTGGTTCAATTACATGACGAAATGATCGGATGGCGCCATGACTTTCATCGGCACCCCGAAACGTGTCTTCAGGAAATCAGGACTTCAGCCAAGGTTGCGGAACTGCTGAGGTCCTTTGGAATGGATGAGATACGGGAAGGCGTGGGAGGCAAGGGGGTCATCGGTGTCTTGAAGAACGGCGACGGCCCGGCCATAGCGCTGCGGGCCGACATGGACGCCCTTGCCCTTTCCGACCAGGGCCCCCACGATCACAGGTCGGTCGTGGAAGGCGTCACCCATGCTTGCGGCCATGACGGCCATATCTCAATGCTCCTGGGTGCGGCCGAGCATCTTTCTTCGGCACGCAGTTTCAGGGGGACCGTGGTGTTCGTGTTCCAACCCGCGGAGGAAATAACACGCGGGGCCCAAGCAATGATCGCTGAAGGCTTCCTCGAACACTACGAGGTGCGGTCCATCTACGCGTTGCACGGCATTCCCGGGTTGGCCGTAGGACGTATGAGCATTACTCCCGGCCCCGTGATGGCCGGCGTGGATAACTTCGCGATCGCCGTCGTCGGCCGCGGTGGGCACGCCGGTGCCCCACAACTGACACGGGACCCGATCGTAGCCGCAGGCGCAATGATTTCGGGACTGCAGACCATCGTATCACGCACCGTGAATCCCATCGATTCCGTCGTGGTGTCGGTAACGAGCCTTCACTCAAGCTCGGACCTGCACAACGTCATTCCCGAAAGCGTCCGGCTCAAAGGTACCGTGCGCTATCTCAATCGCGAACACGGCGAACCGGTTGAAGCGCGAATGCTGACGATCATCGACGGTATCGCCGCGGCACATGGAGTAACCGCCTCCATGGAATATGAAAGGACCACCCCACCCCTGACGAACCCTTCGGCCGAATGCGAACTCGCTACCGGCGTTGCCGCCGTCCTGCTGGGGGCCGATGGAGTCGTCCGGCTTCAACCCGTCATGGGTGGTGAAGACTTCGCTTACTATCTGCAAAGGATTCCCGGGGTCCTTGCCTTTATCGGAAACGGCGAGGACTCCGCGTCCCTTCACAACGCGGCCTTTGATTTCAATGATCGAGCGCTGCCCATCGGCGCGAGCTATTTCGTACGCATGGTGGAGACGGCACTGGCGACGTAGGGAACCATTTGATTTTCCTTCGCCCGAGTGGTGCCTCATTTCTGTGGATAAGAGTCAGCTTGTATGGAAGGGATGGACCATGAGCTACCGTCAGCGGCCGTGCGTCGAGAGCCGGGTGATGAATATTGCCTTCAAGACGAATAAGATGGGATGAACCTTTAATTCCGGACACCTACTGGAGCGGGAATACGGCTCTGAGAGAGCTGGAAAGATCAGGACGCGGCTGGATTTGCTGAGGGCTGCGGCCAATTTAGCCCAGGTGCCTGCGAGCTCGCCGACGCGGCGGCATGAGCTGAAGGGAAATCTAAAGGGCCGGTACGCCGTGGACTTAACCGGTAACTACCGACTCGTGTTCGAGCCCAACCACGAGCCCATACCCGTCAAAGACGACGGCGGCATCGATCTGCGGGCCGTCACGGCGATCAGAGTCCTGTCCGTCGAGGATTATCACCATGGTTAGTCGATCGAGAAACGAATACAAGCCTGATTATGCGACCCCGCCCGGGGAGATATTGGAAGAGACCCTGAACGCCTTGGGGATGAAGAAGAAGGATTTCGCCGAGAGCTGCGGTCTGTCCACCAAACATATCAGCCTGATAATTAGCGGGAAGGCGTCGGTGACGCCTGACACTGCAATCCGCTTTGACCGTGTTTTGGGTATCGCAGATGATGTCTGGAACAACCTTGAAGCCAATTATCGTGCCTTCCACGCCCGAAAGAAGGCATGCCGGGAACTGGAGCCACGAGTTGAGTGGGCTAAGAAATTTCCTGTCAAGGAATTGATTCACCGAGGCATGATGGAGAAACCCAAGGACGAAGTACATGCCGTGGATTTGGTGCTGAGGTTTTTCGGGGTGGCTTCAATTGAGGTTTGGAAGGAACGCTATGCTTCGGTGGGTGCCGCGTTCCGCCGTTCCCCTGCGTTCGAGAGTGAAGTCGAGTCGCCGGCCGCTTGGTTGAGAATCGGGGAATTACTGGCTCAACGGATGGAAACGAGTCCATATGACAGAGACCTCTTCAGGAAGGCTCTTCACACGATCAGATCCTTCACGAATCTGAACCCGGAAGAATTTGAACCCAAGATGAAGGACCTCTGCGGAAAGGCAGGGGTTGCCCTTGTTTTTGTCCCGGAATTCCCCAAGACCCACCTAAGTGGTGCGTGCCGCTGGTTGACTCCTGAAAAGGCCGTGATCCAGTTGAGCCTAAGATACAAGACCAATGACCACTTCTGGTTCAGTTTCTTTCACGAGGGCGGCCACATTCTCCATGACTCCAAGAAGGGAGTGTATATCGACGAATGTGACGGGGCCGGTGTCGAGGAAGAAACCGCAGCCGACGCTTTTGCCTCGCGGATTCTTATTCCGCAGAAGGAATATGACGGCTTTGTAGCCGGAAACAGCTTCAACAGGCGTGCAATAGAACTCTTTGCCGACAAAGTGGGGGTAGCCCCGGGGATCGTCGTGGGGAGATTGCAGCATGACAAGCTCATCGCGTTCAACTTGTTCAACGATCTGAAAGTCAAGCTTCGGTTGGTCGGCGATGTGGGCTGACCGACTCTCGGACACCCAAGACAACCGAAATGAAAGGAACGGACAATGGGCGGCATCAGCGTGTGATTCCCGGCAACGGCAATTGGGCGGGAAGGGGGCTGCCGCTTGAGGAGCTCCGGTACGGGCGGGAAACAGGGCAACCGAACGAGGCGGCTCGACCGTTGGTTGATGCGATACGAGTGCCGCTTTATGAGGAGCGGGTGGCCGCTAATGTCCTGGGACGATGTATAGAGGAAGTGGAAGTCGAACAGTATGTAGAAGTCCCGCGGGCCTGGATAGCCGCTCTGAAATGCAGTCGAGAGCCGGCGGTGGTGAGAATCAGCGATCGTGGAGACGGCGAGAGTATGAGACCCACGATCCTGCCGGGCGAGATGGGGCTGGTGGATACACGGCAAGGACAGGACATCGAACGTTTCATACCGCGGGAGATTTACTGCGTCCGCATGGAAGACGGTGCGGCGATCAACCGGGTGGATGTGAAACCACCATTGCCCGACGACGAAGAAGCCGGCGGTTTCGTCCTGAAGTCCGACAACCGCACCATGAAGACCGCCCGCGGAAGGCGAGTTCCCAAGTTCCCGGACGTAACGGTAACCTGGGCCGAGACGCTCACCGAGCTCGTGGTCGGGCGGGGCCTTTTCACCGTAGGGCAGCGGCTGCTTCCGGACGGACTCACGCGGTTGCCGACCGCGTTGTCGACGAGAGCGTCGGGGCCGGAGTGAAATGGAGGGGCGGCTTGGAAGAATAGGGCCAGGTTTCCGAAGGGCAGGACCGATGGTGGGACCACCTTGAATACTGGGTGGCAGCGTTCAGGCATCGGGTAGGCGTTCACCGAGACGGTTCGTTGAACCCGTAGAATCAAACCACAAAGTCATCAAGAAACGTAAAAGAGGCTGAAAGGAACCTTAAAGAACGAACTTGCGGAATAGAATTTCCTCGTCATTCACTCTCGAATGCTCGCTCAACTCTTCCACCAGCTCATCTATCATGTTATCGGGCTTTGAAGGCCCACGTGTTGACAGGGGCCCCTCTCGATCCTGTTCGCCCCCGACTCCCCGATACAGAGATTTCACTATCTTTAGAATGAGTTCATGCTCCGGCGGGATCTCGTCGCCCTCGCGCACGACGTAGGGTTTTACTACACCGAGAGAGGCCGGCAGTTGGGCCCTCGTGCGCTCGATAATTCTTCGTATCTTTCCAATCTGTCGGAGAGTCCGCGCTCTTCGGCTCTTCCACACCTTGACGAACTTCTCTTGGGACGAAGTCCAAGGGTGAAATTCCCTGTATTCAACATCAAGATTTTCAGGGAGCGTGATCCAAATGATTGGGTAAGGACGTCCGTCCCAAACGCCTTTGAGCATTTCCCACCCAACAATGGTTCCCCGGACTTGCTGCAAATGTTTGGGGGCTCGGCCCAAGAGTTCCGCCAACTCCATTGACACGATCATAAAACCAGGGTGGATATGCTTTCCCAGTCGAAATCCGGTATCGATATCGGGCCCCAAATAGTCTACTTTCGGGTAAGGATGTGCCCGCACCTTCTCACAGTCACTTGGGCTGCGGCAGTCGCCGCTTGCGGGGCATCCCCGGTGTTCGAATTCTCCCGAATCCCCTGAGGAAGAGAGGACCATTGTGTAAAGATCCGGTCCTCGGAATTTGACACGGCGGTTACGCACGGGAAAGCCCGCCACCCAGGCTGAACCCTTGAATCTGATTGCCGACCGGGATCGCAGCCTATCTTGTCGTTCCACTTCCTTGCGGTCAAATTCTCTCAGTACGGTCAGAAACGATGTTACCAAAACGTGGAGCTGCGCAAAAGACTGAATCTCGAAGACATATATGAGCTCATCTCCAACCGCTTTCCATAGGTAGCGGTCAATCCCTTCCGACACATTCACATGCTCCGGCTCTTTGGTCTCGAGGACGCGCAAGAATTCGCCGTGAAAATATGATAGTCGGTGCGCTATCACAGCGGCCCAATCATAGTTCTCAATGGTCCAATCCTGGAAAACCGTTAGGATACACTTTGGGTCATCATTCAAAAGGAAGCCTTCAAGGCGTACAGACCCCGGCGCGTCTTCCTGACCGCTATTGTTTCCAGCGGCTTGTTCACCGGGAGCGGCTTTCTCCTCATCCGCCTCAGACGGCGACGACATGGCCATTAGGAGTTGCTTTCTCTCTTGGTAAGAGTTCCACAGCGTTGAGTGGTTAAGGCGATTCTTCAGCGCCGTAGACCCGCCGACGTCAACGCTTAGGAACAGACTGAGACCACTTTCCGTAAGACTTTCGATGTCGATCATTTTGGCTTGATGATGTAACGGGCCCTCACTTCCGCTGCGAGCTCCGAAACCTCAAAGTGGCCTGCAACCGCGTAAATATTACCCCCTGTAGAATGGTATTTTTCAGTGAACTGCTCTTGGGGCATTAAGAATGCTGCGGCAAAACGATTTGCCTGCCATTCGCGCGTTCCTGTGCCGTTTCTTGCGACTCGAACAGGTTTGTCGGCAGGGCCGGCACTCGGATCATAGTGAAGGAAATAGTGGCCCAATTCATGCGCGATGGTGAAGTTGTCCCGGAGAGGCGCAGTATATGGGGACAACCAAATAGTGAAATCACCTTTGCCGCGGATTTCAAGTGAACCACTCTCCTGCTCGGGGTGTTCAAGGGGCGCGGCAATTTCAATTTTCCCTCCCAGCTTCCGAACAACCCACTCCAGGAGTTCCCTGGCCCGTAGGTTCTTCCGCCCCAGCTTCGTCTCAGCGATGCCGCGGATCTTGCCTGCGAGCTCCTCAATCTTCGGGTAGCCGCCGCTGTAATCTACCAGCATTCCCATGGGTCATACCCCTGATGTGTCTGCAACGAGACGGAATTCGACACAACTTGTCGGTTCGTCTTTTTTATTGTACGATTTCCAAGCGATTCTCGCAACCGAATGTCGCCGCGCCGCCACAATTCGCCGGAAGCTACTCATACCGCGGTCTTGGTCTGGGAACAAGGAAACGGCTTACCCGTATCCCCGCCATTCTGGGTGCCAAGAAGTAATATGCGGATATAGGGGGGATTTGTCCCCGCCCGCTTCTTTAGTTCCCGGACCACGCGGGGGATAAGCCCTGCTACCGTACTAAGTGTCGAAATTGCAGTCGGATGGCCACCCTTGAGGCAGAGTCCTACGGTAAACCAGGACGGGTATATTACCTATCCGAGAGCGCATTGGTATTGGCCGCCCAACAGCTACGGATCACGTCATGTCCCCTCCCGGCAATGTGGATAAAGCGAAACTATTGGTACGAAGATTACGGGACCAATAGCGGTGGGGGCGAACTCACCAGTATTTGATCCAGTCGATGGTTTGAGCGAGGAACGGTGAATCGGGCGTCGAGCCCTGCATGGCGAGCTCGCTCGAGCCAGGCGTCAACCTCTTCGGGCCTGAGCCCGCTTTCCAGGAGTGTATCTGCGAGGATTTGGTACTCGTCCGGCAGACGTGTCGCGAATGTTATCGGATCGTCGGACGCTATGCATACCCGCACCTGACTCACGTGGTCGCCCGCAGGCCGAGGAGGACTGATTCGCCACAGGGGGTGATTGGCAAGATCGCCCAGTTGCCCGATCAACAAATTGGAGCTGGGGTTGATCTCAATGACCACTCCACGACGAGCCAACGTATCGAGCACTTGTTTCTGCAATTCAGCCACAAAATCAATGTCCTCGGATACTTCAACCGGCACCGATTCTTGGGCTCGATAGAACACCTCCCTATTGCGCAGCCAATCATCAAGCAATTGCCTGGCTCTTGACCCGCCCATGGTTGAGTCATGAGGCGCCGGGCCGGACGGGAATCCGGCGCGAGCCAGCTCAGCGCCCCGATAAAGACAAGATACCAACTTGTGTAGGTCGCTCACCTGGTAGGGTGCCCCGCCGACGGCTTCACCGACGAAGATCTCGTCGGCCAGGCGGGTCGCTTGCTCAATTATCCGGGACAAGGAGGCACGCAAGGCCGAACCATTGCCGGTCATCGCAGCGCGTCCGGCCCATAGAAGGTCCAGCAGCCTTTCACCACGGGTCACGTGGAGGCCGTTGGACCGCTCCGCCCATTCGGCAACGTCCACCCCCAGAGCCACTGCATGACCGATACGATCGCCTTCCCCCATTCTCAAATATTCAACAGCTTCACCTATTCTGCGAATGCCGCCGAGCAAGTGGACAAAATCTTCACCTGCATGAATACTTAGATGCAGAGGTCGGACCGGAATGCCGGATTTCCCGAGCTGGTCGGATGCAAAACGGCCGGCATCCAGAACGTGTTCGACGAGTGGCTTCAACACCCACAACGGCACCCCCAGCTCGTCGGTGCAAAGGTCAACACCACGGACTACCTCGAGCATCCGAGGGTACGAGCGCAGCATGTCCGCCAGCGCTGATGCCTCCTTCCGAATAGTGGTGTAATAGGTCTCGTATCGATATCCGCTGGGATTCAGCTTGGACCGTTCATCAGAACCTGCGCCGGGATCGTCATGGCTCAACAGCCATCGAGGTTTCGGGTAACCTTGCTCGGATTCCTCCCCCCGAGTTCGAGCGAAATGGAATACGATTCCCATTTCTATGTCCGGGTATTTCCTGAAAACCTTGTCCATTTTTTTGACTTTCTTGACAAGCTTGTGCATTTCTTTTTCGGACGTTATTCTCATTTCGAGGGATTTCGGAGCTTTTGGTCGAAAATACGGATCATCGTTACGGTTAGGTTGATCAGGGCTCGGACACCTTGCGCCATACGATATGCCCGCCGCATCCGGTATCGAACCGAAGCCCGACAGACGAACCGCTGATTCGATAAAGTCTTGGTCCGTGAGAGGACGGCGAGGATTTCTCAATCTGGCGTATGTTCTGGTGAACCAAAGCAA
>JAZDOF010000599.1:0-10434 GCA_043799015.1 Pseudomonadota bacterium
AGAATCCGCTTCTGAAGAACTACCTGGAGCATTGGATCGAAACCCTTGAACGGTAGAAACCGCCGGAGAGACGGTTGCACACAGATCAGTCACCATGATTCCGTGAAACGGTTCAAGGAACTCGGTGTTGACGTTTTCATGTCCAAACGGGCAAAGAAGCTTTTCGACTCTTACGGGGTCGTGTTCTACCGACTTTTCAGGCGTTTCATAATCCCGCAGATGCGGCGCGTACCGGCCCGGCCCTGATCCGAGCACACCTCGGCTTCTCATACAAGTCACGAATTGTGTATGGTGTTCCCGAAATTCCAAGGGATTCCGTCTCATTGTCTTTTCACGAACGGATGCCTTTCTCGAACCCCATCCCTCGGCCAGAAAAGCCTTTCCTTGAGACCAAGATCACCGGAACAGCCACCAGTTGAGCGACCACGGAAAAGACCACCAGAGTCGGAATCGAGATATCGTACAACACCCCCAAAACGGCACTTCCCGCGAACCATGCCGCTCCATACGCCGTATTGAAGAGGCCGAATGCGAAGCCCAGCCGATTTGTCGGCACGATTTCCGCGATGGCTGCCCGCACAATGGATTCCTGAGCCCCCATGCCGATACCCCAAAGGGCCATGCCCAATAATGCCCCGTGAAAGCCGCCCATGAACACGAGAGGAGCAAAAAACGATGACAGGAGAACCGAAACGATGAGAACGGGGAAGCCTATCCGATCAAAAACGCGGCCGAAAATGAGCGCCGCAATGGCGTCCACACCCATGGCAACGGCATAGAAGATCGGTATCCAGTGTTCAGGGACCGAAGCAGTCTTCTTGAAGTGATATGCGACCAGGGGGAAGTCTGCATATCCGGCGGCCACAAATCCGATGGCTGCAACATACAGCCAAAATGATGGAGGAAACCCCTTGCCTGCAACCGTGATGGAAGCGGATTCTAGGTCATGGGGACGCGGATAGAGCCTGTACGCCGTGAACAGCACGCTCAGCGCAATGAGCGCCGGGATGAGAAGCAAGGCAAAACCCGCTTCGTACGTACCTCGTGAATAGAAGACTGCGGCCACCACCAAGGGCCCGAGAATAGCGCCGATTTGGTCCAGCGCTTCATGGAGTCCGAATCCCCATCCCCTACCGATGCCGGCCGCCGCACATGACAACATCACGTCACGGGCAGGCGTTCGTATGGCTTTGCCCATGCGCTCCGCCACCATTAGGACAGCTGCAATCTCCCAATGTCCCGCCAGGGCCAGAAGTGGGACGGCAAGCAGGTTCAATCCGTACCCAAGAAACACTATGGTCCAATATTTCCGCGTCTTATCAGCCCAATAGCCCGATGCAAGCCGGAGAGCATACCCGACCAGTTCTCCCAGACCGGCCACAACGCCGACCATGGTTCCGCTTGCGCCAAGAGTCGCGAGAAATGGTCCGGTGACGCTTCGAGCACCCTCGTACGTCAGGTCGGAAAAGAGACTGACCACGCCGATCAGGACCACGAACTTGGTTGCGGTAGATCCGGAGATGTCGAAGGATTCGTTTGCTGCGTGTAATGGGCTTCTCATAAGCCTTTGATAGTTGTTGTCGGAAGCATTCATGGTCACTTCCGAATCTCGGCACAAATCCCGGCTAACCGGGACGTGGCCTCCTCGAACCGGGACACATCGTCGGATATTGCGTCCGCGTGCAGTTTCCTTTTGTCGTAGGCCGCCTGAATAGCTCCATGCGTGGCGGCAATGGTTTCCTGGAATCTTTGGTCGAGAGTCGAACCAAAACGCCGGAACGCATCGTTGACATTCTGGAGAGTCGCCCACCTGAGGTTTTCCACGTTGTGGTTTACCAAGGCATCTATTTGTCGGGACAAGCGCTTCTTCAGAAGACCTATCCTCACGCTCGCGGGGAGAAGCTTGTCCAACGCTTCCTCCGGAATCACGATGGGGAGACTGGGGACCCGCTTTCTCAACACCCAATGAGGGCGGCGTTTTACCTCAAAAGCCTCGGAACTGTCGGGCGCTCGATAGGATATGTCGAAAAGCTCCGCCGCAGCTCTCCGAATAAGCTCGATCAAGTCGTCTGCCCTCTGCTGATGAGGCGCCAGCGTCTCGGTCACATGAAGCCCGAATTTGCGGGTGACCTCTTCAGCAGAGGCTTGGAAAAACGAAGTGACTTCTTCGGCCAAGCCGTGAAGAATTTCCTGTTCCGAGATATCCTCGTCTTTCATGGAACCCAAAGACGCTTTCACCACGCCTTCAAGATGTCCGGCGGAGCGTTTGCGAAGCGAGTCCGCCTCCTGTTCCAGGTGTTCCAGAGCCCGCTTCCTGTCTCCAGTCAGGAGGTCTTGAGCGGCCGTCCGCTCTCTTTCCGCGTTCTTCAGTTCCCTTGCGAAAACCTCAAGCCGCTGTTCGAGATCTTCCAAAGGCATCTGTAATGATTTGATGGAGAGCCTTAACCGCATGAGTGCAGCTTCAATCACGTCTCCGGCCTTTCGCCCCAGTGCTTCACGCAACGCACCCGCCTTTTCCGAAGCGAGGAACCGGACGAGTCGGCTTTCGACTTCATTCAGACCGCTCTCGATCCACAGCCGAGAATCCTCAGAGAGTTTTGCATCCAATCCGCGGCGGGCAGAGACGCAGAAGATGGGATAATCGCCGGTTGCCTCCATCTTCTCGGCAAGCACCTTCTTGAAGAACCCCAGAGCCGTGTCTCTTTCTTCTCCGTCCAGATAATCGATCTTGTTGAAGATGAAGAATATGCGGCCTATCCGGGACTTCACGGATTTGAGGAATTCCGCTTCCACTTCCGTCAACGGGGGGTCGGCCGAGACAACAAACAAGGCTGCATCACATTGGGGAAGGAAATTGAGCGTGGCTTCCGTGTTGTGCGTGAGAGTGGATCCTATGCCGGGGGTGTCTATCAGGACGACGCCGTGCTGAAGAATGGCGGCAGGGTGCAGGATTTCAACTTGAGCGACCCCCAGCCGGTTCTTCGGGTTGCCCTCTTCCGTGACGAAGTCCTGGAGAATGCCTGCCGCCTCTCTTACACTCTTGGCGGTGAAGTCCTTCGCAGGCTTTTCATCGTGGTAGCAAACTCGGATACGAACATCGGGCCCATATTCAAGAAACGTGGGAATGGCCGTCAGGGGAACAACAGAGGTCGGGAGCAGAGGTTCGCCGAGAAATGCGTTCAGCAGGGTGCTTTTCCCGCGTTTGAATTGGCCCAGTACGGCCAGATGAAAACGCCCTTCCTCAAAGCGCAGCCGAATGGAAGCAAGTCTTTCTTTGTCTGCGGAAAATTCCGGTCCCAGGCTCTCCAGTTTCCCGATCGCCTCTCCGAGGAGAAGCTGGAAATCCATCGAAGCCCTGGTGCCAGAGTCCGGCTCACAGGGTCCATTCACTGTATCTGCATGAGGCGATGTTTGTGAATCCACGTAAATCCTCCTGATTGGGCGCTCGGGACGGGACAGCGAGCACTCGAAACAAAAAAACCCACCTTTCGGCGGGTTCCGCTTGTGAGGCCGGGCTCCCACCGTAAGGTCTTTACGGTAGGAGTCATCAGCCCATAGAAGGCATTTTCGGGGGACTCCATCCCCTGAGGATGACCTCATTATGGCGGATGCCTTCCGAAAGTCAAGCCCAATAACACGTCGGAAGCTCGTGCTCCAGTTTCACGACAAGGTTCGCGTGGGGCTTTGGAATGACGCGCTCCATTTGGCTCTTCCCACGGTCGGTCTATATTATTCACGAGGAGTGGATTTTTGCATTGCCAAACGGCGAAGTCTCGTGCTAAATAGTCACGCTATGACTAGCCAACCCATGAATTATAGGAAAGGCAGACGCAACCCGGCTGATGATTCTCTATCGGGCATGCTTCGGGGGTGCCCCCCCCCCCCACACACACACACACACACGATGGACTTCTTGTGGAGTAGCACTTGGGCGTCTGCCGGGAGAAAGTAACAGTGTTTGAAGGACTCAAGGACTCACGGGGAATCAGGTCGAGGCGCTGTCGATACGGTTCCGGGGAGCGGTCGTCAAAGCCGCTGCTGCCCGGTTGGAAGGGTTGCTTAAGTCGATTGGGATAGGAATCCAAAACTGGAAGGAGTTTCGGTAATGATTGGAAAATTGGTTCGCATCTTTTTATTGGTTATACCTGCAATGGCCCTTTTGATGATCGGAACGTCGGGTAACTGCTTTTCAGCGGACAGCCTATTGGTGTTTGCGGGCGCTGCGAGCAAACCTCCGACCGAGGAAGCTGCGAAAGCCTTTCAAGCCAAGACGGGGGTCAAGGTTGACGTGATCTTCGGCGGGTCGGGGTTCGTTCTTTCGCAAATGATGCTCGGCAAGAAAGGGGACCTCTATTTCCCCGGCTCCTCGGATTACATGGAGGCGGCCAAGAAGAAGAACGTGGTTTTCCCGGAAACCGAAAAGAATATCGTCTATCTGGTCCCGGCGATCAATGTCTGGAAGGGCAATCCCAAGAACGTCAAGACTCTCAAGGATCTCACCCGACCAGATCTCAAGGTTGCCATAGCCAACCCGGAAGGAGTCTGTGTCGGAGCCTATGCCGTGGAACTCGTCGAATCGCTCTTGACGCCTCAAGAGAAAGAGGCTTTTCGCAAGAATCTTATCAATTACACAGAGAGCTGTGAAAAGACCGCTACCGCAATCTCGTTGAAAGCCGCGGACGCTGTGATCGGTTGGCGAGTGTTCCAGTATTGGGACCCGGAACGAATCGAGACCATCCCGCTCGATAAGTCCCAAGTCATCCGTATCGGATACATTCCCATTGCCATATCGAAGTACACCTCGA
The DNA here is from genome assembly GCA_043799015.1 of Pseudomonadota bacterium. Classification (GTDB taxonomy): domain Bacteria; phylum Desulfobacterota; class Desulfomonilia; order Desulfomonilales; family Desulfomonilaceae; genus JAZDOF01. The sequence continues at coordinate 4,806 of JAZDOF010000599.1, forward strand.
ACCGTCCGCTGGCTCAGAAGTTCATTGACTTCCTCTTGTCGGAGGACGGCAAGAAGATATTCCAGAAATACCGGTACTTCATGAGTGCCGATGAGGCGGCAGCCTGGATCGGTGAAAAGAAACCCGTGGGCGGCGAGTACGTGGTGCCTCGGGAGTGGATAAAGAAATAGCTCCGGCAGATCGTTGGAGGTCTCGAGCGAGGGGGGCAAGACAGCCCCTCTCCCGCTCGGTCTTTCTCCTTTTCAAGCGGTTGCCGTCGAGACGTCGTCGTCGTTTGCACATGCGTATTCAAACATGAACAGGCCTAAATCCGATGATCGGATTTGAAGGGAAGAGGGTGGAATAAAATGAAAAAGAGCGGTATCACCCGGAGAAATTTCATCGTTGGGTCGGCAACGGGAGCAGCTTCCCTGCTTGTCGGCTCATACCACAGATTCGATGCATGGGCGGCCAAAGAGGAGTTCCCTCTCAACATCGCCGTCGAGTTCACGGACCATGCCGCGAGCGCCTACGTGGCGAAGCAAAAAGGGTGGTTTGAAGAAGAGGGTCTGAAACCCGTCTTCTACAACTACGTCACCGGCATGTCTCTCGCGGCGGCCTTGAGTAAGGGCAACATTCAGGCGGCATATATGTGCCTCTTGCCTGCCATTAATGCCTACGCGAACGCCGGTGTCCCCGTCAGGATTGTGGCGGGACTTCATAGGCACGGGTATGGGCTGGTGGTGAATCCGGAGAAGGTGAAGAGTGTGAAGGACCTCGAGAAGCCCGGGATTCGTATCGGCTGTGTTCAGGTGGGCGGTCCGGTGGATGCGGTTCTTATCAAGACCATAGAAAAATATGGTCTTGATCGCAGCAAGGTACTCGGTAAGGTGCAGAGGATGAACCCACCCATGCAGATTTTGGCCATCAAAACGGGCAAGCTGGACGCATCCTTCAGTCCGGAACACTGGCCGGCAATGGGCGAAGATGCCGGGTTCAGTTTGCTCCTTCGCAGCCGGGACGTGTGGCCGGGGATGCAGGGCAGCGTCCTCATCGTGAGAGAGGATCTGATAAAGAACCATCCAGAGGTCGTCAAGAAACTTGTCGAGATTACCGGGAAGTCAACCAGGTGGATGGGGGAAAACCCTGAAGAAGCGGCATCGATCATGGCCGGTCAGTTGCGAGTGACGGGAGACCGGATATTTCCCACGGAAGCGGCAGAGGCTGCGGCAAAACTGGCAATCACTCCCAAGACTGTTCGCAGGTCGATGGAGAGACTGGAATACGCACTCCACGTTGACACACCGGCGGTTCAGGATGCGATAGACTTCGCAGCGCGCGAGGGTAACATCCGAAAGGCCTTCAACGCCAATGACGTTCTGGATCTGAGGTTTGTCGATGAGAAGAAGATCTGAAAGGCTTCAGTCTGCCTTGGGTATTCTCCCTATTGTCGTCTTTGTCGCTCTCTGGGAAGCGGTCGGTCGCCTTGGCCTTTTTGCCGGACAGTTGCTCTTCCCTCCGTTTTCCGCGGTGATGGCGGAGTTCTACCACCTAACGGTCAACGGGGTGCTGGGTGAGAACTTCTTGAGCAGCCTCACGAGGGTGCTCATCGGTCTCGTCAGTGGTTCTGTTGCAGGCATTGCGGTGGGTGTTGTCATGGGATGGAAGGATGTGGCGAACAAGGCCCTCGGCCCCATCATCAGCCTTCTCTTTCCCATACCCGCCCTCGGTTGGTTGCCGCTCTTGATGCTGTGGATCGGCATTAACGAGATGTTGCCTATCGCCATCATATTCATCTGTTCGTTCTTCCCCGTTGTCTATAACACGGCCACGGGGATCAGAAACGTAGACGGAAGATTCATACAAGCCGCTGAAACACTCGGGGCTTCCAATATAGGGATTCTCTTCAGGATTATCGTACCCTTAGCGCTTCCCAACATCTTTACGGGGCTGCGGTTGGAGGCAGGGATGTCGTGGCGGGTCCTTATCGCCGCGGAGATGGTCGCCATACCGACGGGCATAGGCGCACTCCTTATGAAGGCTGAAAGCCTCGTCCGCGTAGACATCATCCTCGTGTGCCTCATCGTGCTGTCCATCATGTGCCTTCTCTTCGAAAAGGGCTTCGCCCTGGCGGAAAGACGTATGGTGGGCAAATGGAGCAACCATGCCTGAGATCAGCCTCCTAAAGGTGAGTAAACATATCTGCCGCGATGTGGATCTTACGATAAGGGATGGAGAGGTCTTTGTCGTCGTTGGAACAACAGGGGCAGGGAAGACGACCCTGCTGAACGTGATCGCCGGAGTCACCGATTATAAGGGCAAGGTGTTTATCGACGGAGTCGATGTGAACGGGGTGCCGCCGCAAAAGAGGGGTGTAGGTTATCTCTTCCAGGGTCTTGCCCTCTTTCCTCACCTCACGACGGCATCGAATATCGCTTTTGGTCTCCACGCAAGGGGTCACAACAAGAGAGCGATAGACGACCGGGTTTTTACCCTCATGGAAATGATGCGAATTACCCATCTTTCGGGGCGGTATCCCCACATGCTTTCGGGGGGCGAGAAGAAACGGGTGGCCCTGGCACGTTCCCTTGCAACCTCGCCGAACATCCTCCTTCTCGACGAACCCACATCGAGTCTCGACCATCAGACATCGAAGTACCTGCGGAGTGAATTGCTCTCCGTTCTGAAAAAACTTGCAATCACGACGGTATACGTGACCCATGACCTCAGAGAGGCAGAAGAGATCGCAGACAGGATCGCCGTCATGTCGAAGGGCAAGGTGGAACAGGTGTCGCCTCCCAGGGATCTCTTTTTCGATCCACGAAATAGATCGGTTGCCGAGTTCATCGGGATGCCGAATATCATCGAATGCACCGGCTCAAGGGTGCTTGCTTCGGGTCTTGTGGAAGTCGAATCGGGCGATTTGAGGATTCTATTGCCCTACGATGGGAATAACTTGGCCAAAATAGCCATTCATCCCGACGACATATACCTCTCCGACGTTAGAGACCCCGGACCTGCCTTGAATCGTTTTACGGGAAGGGTGGATGAAATCATTCACCAGGGGGCGACCGTGCGCGTGAAGGTCTCTATCGGCAAGACGGGGCTCCTTACGGAAATGACCGAGGAGGCCTTCGACGAGATAGCCATCGAGCAGGGGAAAGAGGTGCATGTGGTCATTAAAATGAGAAGGTTACGTTACGTGGAATCATGAACACCATTCATGATTTCAGGCGGGCCGGGCGAGGGAGTCGGTAAAACGACGGAATGTACTCAATAACCTATAAGGAGGTAAGACATGAGTAGTGCTCATACAAGAAGGACTCTTTTTTCAAGACGACGCAGGGGTTTCACGGGGGCGATACTATCTTTGCCCCTTCGCTGTTGCCATTCCGGACTTAATCCGGCATAACGGCATACAAGAAGTCGCCGATGTTCCATGCACGATCAAGAGGATCATCCATCCCTGAAGACCCGGGACAAAAGATGGGCGCAGGTCATGCTCACGGCTGCAATGCGAGATGCGGAATAGATCAACGCCGTCCGATGAAGCGGCACCAGGTTGAGAGGAAAACCGAGTCAACGTATGAACTTTAGGAAGATTTCCATAGCTTGCTCTTTCGCCACCTTTGGGCTCTACGCCGTCCTCATTTTGTCCCTGTTCTATTTTTTTCAGGGGGACAAATTGCTGGACACGCTGCTCTCCGAAAGAACCCTCTTCTCCGTTCGCCTGAGTGTCGCCGCCGCAACAATCAGCACTGCATTTTCCATACTCATTGCTCTTCCGGCAGCTTTTGCATTGTCCCGTTATGACTTTCCGGGGAAAAGAGCCGTCGACACGATGCTGGAACTGCCCATGATCGTCTCTCCTGCTGCTCTGGGCGCAATGTTGTTGATTTTCTTCAATAACCCCTTGGGACTGTGGATACAGGATCACGGGGCTCAGTTTGTATTCACCTTCTACGGAATCGTCTTGGCTCAATTCGTAACCATCTGCGGAGTATCGACCAGATTCATAAAAGCGGCTATGGACGAGATACCTGCACGGTACGAAGCGGTAGCCAGGACCCTCGGAGCCTCGCCGGGTAAAGCTTTTCTCACTATAACGCTCCCGCTGAGCAGGAGGGGCATTATAGCAGCGTCCATCCTGTCATGGGCTAAGGCGCTGGGGGAATTCGGCGCTACCATTACCATAGCGGGATCAATGGCAATGAAGACCGAAACACTGCCCATCGCAATATTTATGCGTCTGTCCAGTGCCGAGATCGAGGGAACCGTGGTCTTGATTCTCATACTGGTGTCCATCGGGCTGAGCATTCTCTATGTCGCCCGCTTGCTCTCCAGGGGAGCTTCCTATGCTTGAGGTTACGGACCTTTCGGCAAGAGTGGGCAGTTTTGTCTTGAGCAACGTGTCCCTCACGGTGCCCCCTTCATCGTGCCATGTGATACTCGGACCCACAGGCAGCGGGAAAACGCTCCTTCTGGAATCCGTCATCGGATTGAGAAATCCACAGGCGGGGAAGGTCATTCTGGAAGGCAAAGACATCACTTGCCTTCCCATGGAACAACGGGGACTTTCCTACGTACCGCAGGATCTGGCGTTGTTTCCACACATGACGGTGAGAGAAAACATCCTTTATCCCATCAGAATCCGAGGCGGCAAACAGGACATTGAAAACGGCATCGTACGGGAACTGGTGGACTCTCTGGGGATCAGGCACCTTCTGGACCGTTCCGTTCTGAATTTGAGCGGCGGAGAGCGTCAGAGGACCGCCCTCGCGAGAGCGGTGGCATCCGGCTGCAAGTACTTGATTTTGGATGAACCGCTTTCCGCTCTCCATGAAAGCCTGAAGAAAGAGTTGTGGTACCTTCTGAAGGACTTACAGCAGCGGTATGATCTCGCCATACTCATGGTCACCCACGATCTGGGGGAGGCCTTCTTCTTGGGTGATGCCGTGAGTATCGTACTTGACGGAAGAGTCCGCCGGCAGGGCAAGAAAGAGGATGTGTACGAGCATCCCGGAAGCGTTGATGTGGCGAGATTCCTGGGCATCAGGAACTTCTTCGATGTCAGGACTGAACGGGGGCCCGGCGACTCTCACCGGGCCTATTGTGAAGAGCTCGGTGTAACCCTAAGCGTGTCGTTCCCCCCGGACATGTCGTGTCCGGACGAGACTTCACGGTTCGCGGTCGGCATAAGGTCCGAGGATATCACGGTTCTCATGCCGGATGAGCAGACGTCTCATCTTAATAACATCGTACATGGAACCATCCGGGATATCTTTGAGAATGGAGCCTTCCTGACTCTCATTGCAACCGGCCAGGGTTCATCGGGTTGCGTGGAAGCCGCGGTTCCACGGATAGCGGCGAAAAGATCGGGACTCTCGAGGGGAAGTCATGTCACACTTCGACTGCCGGAAGAGAGTCTCTTTCTCATTGATCTTCCTTGTTGTGGAACGCCGCACTGCGCGGTACGAGTATAGTTTGCGATTTCGCAGATCTGCCGGAGATCCCAGGTTCTCTTGATTCATAGTAGGCGACGGATTCCAAATGTTCCCTCTCCGCGTCCGGGTGAAACTGATATCTCATTTCAGGAGGGCCCGGGCCTTTCGCTGAACCTCCTCAGCGGGGATAAGCCGAACGTGGCGTT
>JAZDOF010000606.1:0-4074 GCA_043799015.1 Pseudomonadota bacterium
GACTAAGGCAAGGCGTTTCGCTGATTCCCTGATCGACGGCGTCGGTCCTGAAGCGGGCTCGTTCGAGATATCGAAGGCGAACCTAAATCGCGTGTTGTCGGAAGACGAACTAGTCCTGGCCTACGACGTTACGGAAACAGGCATTCTGATATACTCCATCCGACGTTCCGGCATAGTGGATTGCCGATACAAGCCGATCAGCAGGAAAGCCCTTGAAGCATTGGTCCGGAACTACATGGAGAAGGTTAGTTTTGAAAATGGTGCGGACAAAACCACGAAGTTCAACAAGCTTATCAAGTTCGATCGAAACCTAGGTATGCATCTTTACAATTTGCTCCTGGGCCACGCAGTTACGAAGGGTCTTCTTAGGGATGGAACGCGCCTGACCATTGTCCCTGATGACTTTCTCGGTGTAGTCCCCTTCGAAATGCTCGTCGTCGGTGAGCGGCCGGCACCCAAGATGCAGATGGGTTGGGCAGCGGTTTCGCTGTGCGAATTCCTGGGTGATCGTTGGCAGGTCTCCTATTACCAATCCGTGACCGATCTCCTGATCTCAAGGTGTGCCGATCAAAAGGCATCAACAGAGCGTAAATTACTCGTAGTCGCCGATCCTGTTTATTCATCGGGGGACCAACTGCACTGCAAGGATTCCCAAACGCGGGGGACCGGCGGTACGGACGCCGATAAGGCCCCAGGAACTCTGCAATGGCCAAGGCTGGCTCCCACCAAGCAGCTTGCCGATGATCTGAAAAGAGCCTATCCAGGGCAAGCGGACGTTCTTGACGGGTTCGCCGCGACCAAGGGTGAGTTTCTGGCCAAGATCAAACGCCAAAAATACCAGGATGTTGTGTTTGCTATCCATGGATACGTGGGGGACGCGTTACCGGAACCGGCGCTTGTCCTTGGTATGTCCAAAGATGGTGACGGACCACACTATCTTGGGATGAGTGAGATCATCCGGCTGCGTCTGAACACCGACACGGTCGTCCTGGCGGCGTGTCACACCGGGACGGGCGAGGTTTTGCCCGGTGAAGGCGTGTTGGCCATGGGACGTGCATTTCGGTATGCGGGTGCGCGGACGGTATTGACCTCATCGTGGTCGATGGATGTCACCTCGACCGTCCAACTGGTTACGAGCTTTTACGCGAACCTACGGAACGGAAAGACCAAGAGGGACGCCTTAAGAATCGCGCGAAAGGAGCTACGACGAGACCCCCACTACGATCATCCGTTTTTCTGGGCCGGGCTGATCCTCGCGGGTGAGGGGGATTAATCGAGAGTAGGTTCCGCCGCGTATCCCGTGATTCGGCCCTGAAGCGGCCGTCAATTCGGCACAAGAACGATAGGACCTTTTCCTTAATGCTTGAAGCCTACCGGACGCTTAAGATTGGATGAAAACATGTCGTCGTTCGCACTAAGTCCGTCGCGCATTGCGCGTTACTTCTACCATCAATGCGAACGCTATCTTCGCTATCACTCTACTCCGAGTGCCCTAAGAGCCGCGGGGAATGTGCCTCAAATCCCGTACAACGGTAGTCCCATAACTGAAGCGATTCTCGCGGGGGGCTATGCATGGGAAGAAAAAGTCGTGGAGGGCTTACCGAAGGATCGGGTCACGATTTCCCAGTGGAAGAAGCCGCTGCACAAGCAAGCTCACGACAAATCACGGACGATCCCTTTACTACGAGATTTGGCTAAGGGGGCGTATCTGTACCAAGCGACACTGGAAGTGCCCACCGGTTTCTTGGAGTCCTTCGACGTTCCCGCGGACCTATGCGTTATGTCTCTTTGCAGACCGGACTTGATACACAAGATTGATCAGCCGGGGCAACCCGGCCGTTTCAGGGTCGTGGACGTCAAATCCGGCTCTGCTCTGAAGGCGAGCCACCAAATCCAAGTGGGGCTCTACACCCTAATGCTCGATGCTATAGTAAAGAATCAGGCGCCGGACTTGGAGGTCGATCTGGAGAAAGGCGGGGTGTGGCTTCAGGATGGGGCTGCATATGAGGATTTTCCGCTCCGGTTGAGTTTGCGCTTCCTGAACCGCTTCCTGAGAAAACAACTGCGCCTAATATTCGAAGCGCCCCTTAAGGACGTGCCGTGGCATCTCGGATACAGGTGCGAGTGGTGCGAGTTTTACGCCCATTGCCGATCTGAGGCCGAACAGAGGAATTCCGTATCATTGCTGCCGGGAATCACCGTAGCGGGTCGAAACTACCTTCGGGATGCCCCGTGGGCCGGCGGAAGCCCAGTCGAAACCTTATCGGAACTTAAAGGCTTATTGCTTCGGGATGACATAGACACGATTCTGGATGCCTGCGGGTCGCTCCGGGGGCGAGGAAACCGTCTCCTCAACGCGGTGGAAGCCCTGGAAACGGGGCAACCGGTCCTCCACGGCGGGTATTCCATGACTCTCCCCAAGGGCGAAAGCGTCAAAATCATTATGACATTGCAGGACGACCCGGTTTCAGGGGAAATCTATGCAGCAGGGTTTCAGCGGCAGAAGGGTAGGGCGGTTTATGGAAGCGGTTCTTCGGAACCTGTGACGTATGTTGCAGAGAACTTGAAAGAGTGCGGGACAATAAAGGAGCAGTTCCTGAAGGATCTTCACGTGGTTATGCTTGCGGTGCAAGAGTACAACACGGTCCATGAGGAAAGGAAATCCTTACAGTTATACGTTTTCGACACCTACGAACTTGCCCTCTTCAACCGACTGCTGCAGGAGATGTCGGCACAACCGGACACGGCCGAAATAGCCCTTCAAATGGTCTTCTATTTTCAGGACCCTATGCTCGCGGAAAGGGATGAACAGCCGGAAGACCAAGTCTCCTTTCCGGTCACGGTGATAACGCGCGCCATAAATCAGCTCATGGCAATGCCGATTCCCTTGTCGTTACGAATGCCCGAGGTGAGCCGCATCTTACAGGACCCTAACCGTCCCTTCGAACTCCACCCTCGGAATCTGTTCTGGTCCGAGTTAAGCAACACCATGAAGGCGGAGGCGATCTTCCACGCGTGGTCCGACGGGGGTATCGATTACATTGACAAGATCCGCAATGAGCTGTGTATACGCCTCTATTGTGCAAACAGCGTGCTGGAAAGCTTGCGGGCACGAGTCCAAGATAAGCTGATCGCATGGCCCGGCCCGTTCCGTTTTCCTGGGAAGTGGGATTTCAAGAACCCGGAGTTCTCCAAATTGGCGTTCGTCACCAGATACGAGTGCTACACGGCCGCCCTTGCTTCCAGGGAAAGGCGAGCCCAACCGAAGGCGGACAGGATTAGGGATGGAATCACCATACCCATCCGTCGGGTTGACGATTCCAGGTGGGAATGCCTGACGCAGATTGATCCGGTCCAAATCAGCGTCGGCTTCGGGTTCACGGAGTACCTCCTCGTAGAGACCACGGACGAAGGCGACAAAGCCCAGATGCGGTTTGACGACACAAGGTTCCATAATCCGTGGAGTAGTTGGGGATACGGACCTTTGCATCAAGTAGCGGTTACGGGGTTTGAAACGAACCCGCAGACCGGGTTGGTAAATTACCTGACGCTGAATGCCCCCAGGAACAAGAACGATTCCCGGTCGCTGCCGGAAGAGGCTTGGCTTCAACGACGTTTTACCGACATGAATACGGACCGCATCATCAAACGTCTTTCGGCCCTGGATTCCCGCGATTCTTCGATCTGTCTCGATTTGATCAGAGACCCAAAGAGCTTTGCCCGCGAGATGAACGACTCTTCCTATCTTGTTTCATCGGCTACATCTAGTGCAGCCGACCGTGCCGGCTTCACACCGAGCCAATTTAGGGCGTTTGCCGGCGGCCTCTTGAAGCGACGGTCGACCCTGGTGTGGGGGCCGCCGGGAACCGGAAAGACCCACTTTCTTGCGCATGCGATACTTTGCATGATCATGTCGAGGCGCGAAGCGGGCAAACCCTTCCGCGTCGGGATTACGGCCTTCACGAATTCAGCGATAAACAACGTCCTGCATAGCGTACGCAGAAATCTTCCACGCTATGCCGCTGTACTGAAAAATGAAGAGCTTCCTTTGTATAAGGTGGTCTACGATCCGGA
>JAZDOF010000636.1:0-5276 GCA_043799015.1 Pseudomonadota bacterium
GGTCGTTCACCAATTGTGGAAGAACGTTAAGATGATGTAAGCATTCACTTACGGGGGGAACATTCCAATCTCAATGTGGCGCGGGCTTTCCAGCCTGCGAATTTTCTTACTGCGATCTCGGCAGGCTGGAAAGCCTGCCCCACAAGAGTGAATGGTTACAAGGTGATTGTGCGGGACCCTCTACCGGTTCACCGATTGTCGGCCATCTGAGACAGGCAGCGCCAAAGCCCTCTACGGTACTTTCTCGCCTCTTCCTCAAAGCGTTTGTATTCGGCATAGGTCACATGAAGAAAATCCCTGGTGACAAATCCCAAGCCGTTCTTGATGATCTCCGCGTTCACGTCGACCGAATCGACTTTAGCACTTGGAATTACCAGGTATGCCAAGAGCCTGTTCTTTTCGTCATACCAGCCGTCGCGCCGGACCCACACTTCCACCGTGCGATTGCGAATCAGCGATTGGACGTAGTTCTTCGATTGTTCCCACACTTCGTTTCGATCGATGAAGTTTATGATGTGTCTATCCAGCCCTTTCCTTCTGTCCCTGTTCAAGGGGGACCCAACCCCGACTAGGCGGGCCGATACAACCTTTCCATTACCGATTATCTTCAGAGTAACAAGGTTCGCGGACTCGACGCTCACTACGCCGGCCCGTCCGTAAAGGGCCATCCTGGAGCTTGACGCCCACGTACCATCACTGAGGTGGGGCTGGAGAAGAACTATCGCAAACAACAGAATCCATAACCTTATTCCGTGCATGCCTCCCGTATGCTCTCGCGTCGGGCGCACCACAAACCGCCCGAAAGCATAGAGCTTTCCTCCCTCCGAATTCCCGCAAAATTGGGCGGCTAAATATTGCACACTTCGGCCTCGGCGAGCAAGACCTATTTCACCGGGTCAAGTAACAATTCACTCTTGTGGGGCAGGCTGGAAAGCCCGGCCCACGTTGAGATTGGAATTTCCCCCTCGTAATCGAATGGTGACCCGGGTCAAGGCAACGCCGGTCGGGGATCGTCAAAAGGCCGATCGACGGTGACGCCGGCCTACTGAACGATTAAGAGCCGTGAGCGAAGTCGAGATCCCGAATATGCGACGAGCAGTACTAAGGTCCAGCCGTTTGGATGTGAGAATGGATGAACGGTTGACGGCGAGGTTTCGCTGGAGGCAGGCATATCACGTTAGTCGGGGACCGGACGCACGGGGTCCCCGGATCGGTCCGCCCAAGGTTTTAGCTATAGCCCTTCGAGCTTTGTTGTGTCCATGCGACCGAGGAGTCGGTCACCACGGCCGCGCCGGCAAGGGCCACACCGAAAAGTGGGACCACGCCCGGAGCGACGGCCTTGATTCGATCCGACCGCCCGCCGGTGCGTCCCCGTTTGCGCAAAAAGCGGCGCGCAGGGGGAGGTATTTCACGGCTACCGCTTTTTGCACAGCTCCCGCTTCAGCGACTTGGCCGGGGAAAACCGCGGCACGCTCATGGCCGGGATGGTCATCTCACGGCCGGTTCGAGGGTTGACTCCTCTTCTGGCCGTTAGATTCACTATGCGAAAAGTCCCGAGATCGGAAATCCTTATACGTTCCCGCCCTCCTGTAAGCGCGTCCTTTACGGTCGTCACGAATGCCTCCAGCGCGGCTTCGGCGGCTTTCTTGGAAATACCGGCCTGAAAGGCGATGTGAGTAATCAATTCCGGTTTGTTCATACCCATTCTCCCATATATGATATGGCCGCTCACGAATTCCGACGCCGATACATTGTTCCGGGCATGCCGGCGCGTTGGGCGGATTCCAATGAGCAGGTCCGCAACCGGAGATATGGAAGCAAGAAACGATCCATTCCGGACCGGTTCGCAAACCAGCGGTACATATTGACGATACCCGAGACATACATGTGGCACGAAAATTGCCGGGCATCACTGTCGTCTATTTAGTTTACGGATGCGTCCACCATCTTGACGCCTCAACTATGCCGCCCTTGTTGTTGCGCTGTACTGTCGGAGATGTTATACGCAGGTGAGCAAACAGGGCCTAAGTAGGCCGGTCGGCACTCGGAAGGCGAAGGTTTATGGAAAAGATCGTCATCAGAGGGGGTATTCCTCTCCGTGGAGAAGTGAGGGCGAGTGGAGCCAAGAACGCCGCCTTACCGATAATGTGCGCGTCCCTTCTCACGGACGAGGAGATGGTCTTGCACAGGGTCCCATCATTGAGGGACATCCTTACCACCAAGCAGCTCTTGCTACAGTTGGGCGTTCGGTTGGACGATTTCAAATCCGGAACGCTCAGGATCAAAGCCCGAAAGATCTCGGACCACACCGCGCCGTACGAGCTGGTCAAGACCATGAGGGCTTCCGTGCTGGTACTCGGACCTTTGATGGCCAGGGAAGGCATGGCGGACGTAAGCCTCCCCGGCGGTTGTTCCATCGGTGCGCGACCCATCGATCAACACCTCAAAGGCCTGGAAGCCATGGGTGCCGTGGTGGAGCTGAAAAACGGTTATGTGAAGGCCCGCGCCGAACGGCTCCGGGGCGCGGACTTCACCTTTGATCTTAATACGGTTACGGGCACCGAAAATCTCATGATGGCGGCCGCCCTCGCCAAGGGAACCACGGTACTGCGTAACTGCGCGCAGGAGCCGGAAATCCTGGAATTGGCCGATGTAATCAATATGATGGGCGGCAGTGTCGAAGGGGCCGGAACGGAAACTCTCGTCATCGAGGGACGGGATCGGCTTCACGGGACCACGCACGAGATAATGGCGGACCGTATCGAAGTGGGGACTTTTCTCATAGCAGCGGCCATCACACGTGGGGACTTACACATCATGGATTGCCGACCGACCCACATTTCCGCACTGTTGGAAAAACTGGCGTCGGCAGGGCTTCGCATCGAAGCCGGCGGGACATCGGTGCGGATAAGGTCCAACGGTCGAGTGCGAAGCCTAGATGTGGCTACTAACCCCTACCCCGGTTTTGCAACTGACTTCCAGGCCCAGTACATGGCCCTGATGGCCCTTGGAGACTCGGCCTGTCAGATCACCGAAAACGTCTTTGAGAATAGATTCATGCACGTCCATGAACTGGTTCGGATGGGTGCGAACATTCGAGTATCGGGTCGCACGGCCAGGGTCGCAGGCGTGAAAGGCCTTTCGGGTGCGCAAGTTCAGGCCACCGACTTAAGAGCCAGCGCATGCCTGATTCTAGCCGGCCTGGCAGCCGAGGGCGTGACGGAAATCCACAGGGTGTACCATCTGGACAGGGGCTATGAGGGGATCGAAAAAAAGCTTTCGGCCCTGGGCGCTCAAATAAACAGGGAAAAGGACGACATCATCTGAGCATGACGCCCCGGTCCGTGCCGACGACTCAGCTCTCCTTGGCGGCTATCTTGGCCAACCGCCTCTTGTGCCGGTCTTCTTCGGTGAAACGAGCATTTATGAACGCCACGACGAGCTCATAGGCTACCGCCGTTCCTATCACCCTCGCGCCCAAGCACAGCACGTTCATGTCATCGTGCTCCACGCCCTGGTGCGCGGAATACGTGTCGTGACACACGGCGGCTCTGATCCCACGGAGCTTGTTGGCCGCTATCGAGGTGCCGACCCCGCTTCCGCATACGATTATACCCCGCTCAGCGGGCCCGGACTGCACCGCCTGTGCAACGGCAAACGCAAAATCAGGGTAGTCCACGGATTCAGTGCCGTTTGTGCCCAGATCCACAACATCGTGACCCATCACCTGGAGAAATCTCTTCAGCTCTTCTTTTAGTCCAAAGCCTGCGTGGTCAGCTCCTAGAGCTATCTTCATGACTGTCCTTTCACTGCGGCGACTTCTTGCGGGAACGCAAAATGCGGCCGGTATACTAGCACAAAGGCGGCGCGCCTGAGAACCTCCCGTCCCGATGGAAACCTACCAAGAGGGGTCCTTTTGCGGCGACTCCGTAAGCGTCCACTGCGAGGACGAAAGAATTATACTGGGGGCCAAAAGTTTTGTCCGAAACAGCAAAATCCCCCCCTCCCCCCCTTTACCGGGAGCCCGGTAAGGGGGGGGCCAAAATGCCGCATGGGGACGCATGATTACCCCCCTTTTGTCAAGGGGGGTGGGGGGGATTTACCGTCAGAAGCTAAGACGATGTCCGAGCCCTCAAACGGCCATTCATTTCGGCAACCACTATGAATACCGCGGAATACGCTTGCTTCGGCCCGCAGCCCCCAATCTCCCGGGGTCTTTGCGGCAGGAATGGGGCGCCCTTTCGATGCCGAATCCGTGCGCAGGCCGAGGTTACGTTCGATACCCCTTGACCAGCTCCTGCAGCGATCCCCCAAGCTCTTCGAGTCTAACCGCCGCAGCTTCAAGTTGACGTGTCCCGGCAACGCTCTGCTGGATCGCCTGCTCAATGTTGGCCATGGCTCCGGCAACCTGGTCTACGCCGACAAACTGTTGCTCACTGGAAGTATGTATGACGACGGCCGCCTGCGATGACGCCGAAACGTTTTCGGCAAGCAGATTGATTGCCTCACCCGAGGTGATCGACTGCTCCACCCCGGCGTCCACCGCCTTGGCCCCCTGCTCGGTGGCCATGACGACGGCGCTCACCCACTTACGGGTATCCTCCAGGATGGTTCCAATCTGGTGGGTCGCCTGCCTGGATTGGTCCGCAAGGCTCTTGATCTCATGCGCCACCACTGCAAAACCTCTCCCGTGGTCGCCCGCTCTGGCCGCCTCGATGGAGGCATTGACCGCCAATAGGTTGGATTGATCGGCAAGGTCCTGAACGGTCGAAATGATGTCTTCGATGGATCGGCTATGTTCGCTCAGCTTGACCACGGTATCGGCAATGGATTCCATTTGGTCCTTTATCAGGCTCATCCGTCGAACGGTCTCTTCGGTCGCCTGCCGGCCGCTTTCCGCCACCTTCACGGCTTCCTGGGAATCTTTGGCGACCTTTCTCGCTTTCTCCCCCGCGACCCTGGCCGCTTGCTTGACTTGTTCCACCGTCGTGGTCGTTTCCGTGATCGCCGCCGAGGTCTTCGATGTGCTCATCGCAAGTTGGGCCACCGTAGCCGAAATCTCCGCAGCCGAACTTGACAACACGTTTATCCCTTCCACCGTATTGCCGATTTGTCGCTTCAAACCATCGACCATGATTTGGAATGAAGCTGCCAGTTCGCCGATTTCATCCCTTCTGTCTCTTCCGGAGACCTCAACAGTAAGGTCGCCCTCGCCGATTCGTTTCGTCTGAGCCGCTAGGGCCGTAATGGGCTTGGATATGTACCTTGCGATGATG
>JAZDOF010000235.1:0-13402 GCA_043799015.1 Pseudomonadota bacterium
GCTATGGTTTTCATGCCCTTATCAACGAACTCTTGGTTGATATCGTTCATGATGACCCGGAGACCCGACATGGCCGCCACCTGAGCTATGCCGTTGCCCATCTGGCCGGCTCCTACCACTCCGAAAACCTTCACGTCCATCGAAAAAACCTCCTATCGATATTGCCAAAGTATTGAGAGCCGGTTCGGGATGAAACCCCGCCCCTACGTTGCCTTGGTTCCGCCGGGCCGGCTTTGCCGCAAAATTCGGCGTCACACGACCGGACGGCGTATTTGCGAACGGAACGGATGTCGCCCACATTCTCGCACTACTAATTGCTCTGAGCCGGAGAATTACCCGGTTGTACACGGGGACTCGCAGGATACGGAGCGACGGGAGGGGGAGGAGGACCGAGCCCGGGAAATGGGGGCGGGGGAGGAGCGTGTTCCTTGAGTGCCTGACCTACGCTCTGTAGTGCACCGGATACGGCGTTGATGGTGTCCTGGTTTTCTTCCTGGAATTTGCGTCCCGCCTTCGCTGCCTTGTCCGCACTATCGAGCGCCTTTACCGTACCGTCCGTCACTCCCTCCGCGAAAGGCACAAGCACTCGTTCGGTCACGTTTTTTCCCGCCTCGTAGGCTTTCTTGGGCACATCCCCCGCGTTTGAGTCGTTCAGAATCGCATCCACCTGCCCCCTAATCGCGCCTTTTGCTATGGGGTATAGCTTTCGGCTCATTATCTCGGCCGTGGATTCCAACTTGTCATCGGGGGTTTCCTTCAGCGTCTCCGTCAGCTTTTCACCCGCAGCCGAAGCAGCCCCTTTCACGAACGGGTTCGAGGCTTCCACGGCCTTGCGCCCATCGTTTTCGGTCAATCGCCCGGCCAGGAAGACAAAGGCACCGTAGGCCGCGAGGGAAAAAACGATCAATCCGCCGATCCAAGTGAGGGCCTTTTTCATGGCGTGGGGCCTCCGGGGTCATTCATGGGTGGGGACCGGGACCGAAAAAAAAGGCCCGGATTGCAGAGGCCGCCTCAACAGCCCGGACAGGACCCGGGCCGTAATGAGATGAGCCGTAGGGGCGGGGACAAACCCCGCCCTTACATCCGCTTTTTGATACCGCGCCGAATCAATAGGACGTCTTGGCGTACGGTCTGGTCTTCTTTACCTTTGTCGGATAGCAGGCCGCTGGCGGCGGGGGGGGACAATCCATCCGCACGGACATTACCCTACACGAGGGAGGTATAAACGCATCCTGAGAGCATTTTACCAAGGCCTGCTCCGACGCGTGCTGCGGTGACGGGCCGTACCCGAGGTACAAGGCGCCACGCAAATTCTGAGCGGTCGCTACGAACAACGGTGCGGCGTCCGCAGCCGTCGCAGCCATTACGACAAACAGACCGCAAGCCACAACCAACCTAATACTCCTATTCATAACATACCTCCATTACATCCAGCATACATTGTGAGGATATCCAAGTCCAGCCCCGGGCCATACGCCGGGGTCATCACGGGCATCTATCTCAAACCGATTAATCGGAATTCAGCGAGGGCTGCCCGGTGGTTTCGAGGACGCTCTGCCACAGCCTCCCTTTCGGATCCACCTGCTTTCTGCCCGCGCCGGCCAATGTGAGGGGTATAATAACGAATTCGTCGTTGATCGTTCCCACGAACACCCCGGTCTTGCCCGCCATACCGGCATGGACCGCGTTCTGGCCGAGGAACCCGCAATAAACCGAATCATCCGGGTTAGCGGGTACCGAACGTATGATATAACTCGGATCTATGTACTTGAGGTTCAGGTCAAGACCGTTTTCCTTGAACGAGGTCTTGATTCGGCCCTCCAGATACCGTCCGATATTACCGAGCCGGGGATTACCGGACTCGTCCACCCCTTCGCCTCGGCAATAGTCCTGACCTGCCCCCTCCGCGGCCACGATGACCGCGTGACCCCGGTGAGCAAGCCTGCTCTCCAACCATTTCAGCAGTCCATTCGGCCCGTCGATATCGAAGTTCACTTCCGGAATCAGCACCAAATTGGAATCCCTGGTGGCCAGGGCCGCGTACACCGCAATAAATCCCGAATGCCGCCCCATCAGCTTTACGAGGCCCACACCGCTGGGATACCCCGTAGCTTCCACATGCGCGGCCAATATGGCCTGGGTGGCCATGCTGACCGCTGTGTTGAACCCGAAGGACCGGGACACAAGGTTGATGTCGTTGTCGATGGTCTTGGGGATGCCGATGATGCCTATCTTAGTGCCTCGGCTCTTGACTTCCTCAGCGATGCGACCGGCCGCCCGAAGAGTGCCGTCCCCGCCGATCATGAACAATATCCCTATGTTCATGCGTTCGAGAGCGTCCACTATCTCCGCGACGTCCTGAGGCCCCCGAGAGGATCCCAGGATAGTGCCGCCCATCATGTGAATGTCCACGACCTTTTCCGGCGTTAGCTCCTCCACGGGGTGACCGTACGTGGGGATAAACCCCTGAAGGCCGTATTTAACACCCAATATATTTCGTACGCCGTAGATATGGTACAGCGTCAGCACCACGGACCTTATCACGTTGTTGATACCCGGGCACAGGCCCCCACAGGTAACCAGAGCGCACTTAAGCTTTCGTGGATCAAAAAATATCCGGCTGCGCGGCCCCGCCTTTATAAACGAAACCGGCGGCTCGCCCGTATCCGGTGCAGGCCCGATCCCCTTCAAGGAGATGTCGTACAGCACCCGCGCATCGTCCTCCACGAACTCGTGCGCCTTAATGGGTGATTCGATCCTTGCAGGCCCAAGGGCCTCAATGGACGTGTCCATCGCTTTTTCGCTCCATAAGCGCTAACGCTTGACGTTTCGCACGCCAAATCCCAATTCTTGAATTCTCGGTGAGGTCATCATACACCAGTGAATAGTTAAAGGCAATAAGCGATAGGTATCACATGTGATTCAAGCTCCCCAAAATGCGGGGTGCCCGAAGGTCCGTGCAGGCGGATCATCGTGCCCATCGCCGGGGAATCCGTAAATTCAGATGTTGAATCGAAACACTACGATATCACCGTCACGTACCTGATAATCCCTTCCTTCCAACCTGAACTTGCCCTGCTTGTGGACCTCGGCAACGGAACCCGCGGCCACGAAATCGTCATAGGCCACCACCTCGGCCCGGATGAACCCGCGTTCCATGTCGGAATGCACGGTTCCTGCCGCGGCCAAAGAGTTGGACCCGCGCCTGAGCGCCCACGCATGGACTTCCTTGTCGCCTGCGGTGAAAAAAGTGATCAAGTTCAGCAACCGGAAGGACTCCTGCGCTATTCTCGACTTGGCCCCCTCCTCTATGCCGAATTCTTCCAGAAACTCCCGTGCGTCATCCGGGGACATCGACGCTATCTCGGATTCCGTGTCCGCGTAAAGGAAATCGAACGCCAGCCGCTGCTGTCCCTCCATGGCCCCCTTAACCGCTTCCAAGGTCGAACGGACGTCATCAGGCGCCTTCGTGTCGCCGACGTTCAGAAGGACCAGCTCGGGTTTGGCCGAGAGGAACGCGAAACCCCTCATTTTGTCCGCGTCGCATATGTGGGGATCACTTCTGAGGGCCTTGCCTTCGCCTAGGATCGAGAGAGCGGAACGCAGCAGCTCAAGTTCTTCAATCAGTTCTTTTCGACCTTTCTTGATGTCGCGATCCAAACGTTCGATTCGCTTCTCCACCACAGCCAAGTCCGACAGTATCATCTCTTCTTCGACCCGCGTGAGGTCCTTAACGGGCTCTGGAGGGCCGAGAAGCGGGGAATCGAATACCCTTACGCAATGGATCAACGCGTCCGTAGGGCGAATCTGCGAGAGCACGCGGTCGCCGATTTCACGACCGGGCTCTCCCTCGCCCGTGAACCCCGCTATGTCGCGGTACTCCACGTGGACCGGAGTAAGCTTCTTGGTCTTGTAGTAAGCGGCCAGATAATCCATTCGGGGGTCGTCCACCGTGACCACCCCCAGGCCGGCTTCCTGGTAGCCCTTCCGTTCGCTTATTTCCATTCCTCCGGTCAAGGCTTTGAAGACGGTGCTTTTGCCGCTGCCCGGAAGACCGATGATGCCTAATTTCAATGCCGAAAACCCCTTCCACAAGGTCGCCCGCCAACCCACACTGCGGCCGGTGAGCGGTATCCGCTACGCGTTTCTTCGCCGGCCGGATGACAAGACCCCGACAAAAACCAAGCGGCGAATGCTCGCCTCGGCATGGCGCCGCCGAACATCGCCGCGTTCTTCTGATTGTCCCCTCGTATATCCGGACCGATCATTCACCCTGTCTGACGAACCGTATGCGCAAGACCACGCTGTCGCCGTCTTTCCCTTGCCTTTCGGGAGGAGCGGCGTCCGCCCCGGCCCCCACTTCAACCGAACCGTGATTTATCAGTGCCGATGTCAAATTTGGATAAGCGTTGGGAGGGATCATCACGCTGAGGACTCGTTCGCTCATGCCCGATCGGTGGTTCTCCGTCACCACCTTACCCTTTAAGTTGGGGAGCAGGTGCTTGATCGACTCCACCGCTTCCTCCACCCTCGCGCTCTCGACGGTCAGGTTATCGGCCCCGACCACATCCGCGGCCGTAGGGTTGGAAGCGGTGCCGGCCGTCGTTATTGAATGTCTTGGGAGGTTGTCGGAAAAGGATTGGGAAGGTATGCGAGCTGTGGGAAGAGTAGGAGAGCTTGTTGCCGCGTGCTTGAGTCCGAGCCCTTTGGGTCTGGCTCCCTCCGTCGGCGCGTATTGCGCCGAGCCGTCCGCCGGAGCTCCGGCAACGCGGTCCTCCTGCGCCACGGGGCGGACAGCGACGGCTGAAAGCCTCTCGTCGTAAATCCTGGTGTAGAGCGTAAAGCCCACCACCCCCACGCAGAGCATTGCCGCAAGCCCCACCGGCGCGGGCATCGCAGGAAATGCGGTGAACAAGTTGCGAAGATAGTCCAGAAGAGAAGGAGAATCGACCGAGTCGAGGCGCGCATTGAGTTGTTTCAGGAAGTCCTTCGGCGGGGCTTTATCGTCCAGACTCTTAAGGGCCTGAACCGTTAACCCGTACCACTTGAAATCGTCACGACAGCTCGAACAGGACCGAAGATGCCCGTGCAGACCGTCTTCAGCCGCGGAATCGAGTTTTCCGTCGTGAAACTCCAGGAAACGCTCGGATATGTACTCGCAATCGTTCATGACAGAGCTTTCTCCAGCTTTTCTTTGACTACCATGCGCGCCCTATGAAGGCGCGACTTGGTGGTTCCTTCCGGCAGATTGAGCATCTTAGCAATTTCGTCGTACGAGAAACCCTCGATGTCCCTTAGTATGACGATTTCCTTATGATCAGGGTCCAGTTCATTTATAGCATCCTGAACTATCTTTTGAATTTGCCGGCCGGCCAGAAGAGTTTCCGGGTTGAGCCCGTCGTCCGGTAGTTCCCTGGGCTGGACCTCGGCATCGTCCTCTAAATTGGATGATCCTCGGTTTATAAAATGACCGCGTCGCTTTAAGTACTTGAACCTGTTCTTGCCGCGATTGGCCCCTATTTGAAAGAGCCACGTCGAGAATTTGGAATCTCCTCGAAACTTCTTCAGGTTCTCGTAGGCGGCCGTAAATATTTCCTGGGCCAAATCATTGGCCTCCTCCGGATCACCCACAAACCTGTAAGCTAGGTTGTAAATTCGCCTCTGATACTTCTCCACAAGCGCGTTGAATGCGTCACGATTACCGCGAACGCACTCCCGCACCAAACGCTCGTCTTCGTCCGGCTCCGATGTGAGCACGGACATTACCAAGCTTATGCTATTCAGACAAAGTACAATCAAAATTGTTTCGGTCGGGGACAACACAGGATATTTTTTTGCTCCATCAGTAAATCCATGAGAAAAATAGGGGAAAACACAGAGGCAAGTCAAGGAATAAGCGAAGAGGAAAATATGAGGCGACTCCGGAGGGCCGGGATGCGCAGGACTCCCGCTCGGCTCTTTCGAAGAATTCTCCCTTGCCGGCGTGGGCTGTACCCGATACCTAAGTGGTCCGTTTCATAAACACCGTGATGCAGCCTGTCCGGCCCGCCGCAGCGTTGGGACGACGAGGGGGTGAGCCCACCCACCGTCCGTACGAAAAGCCCGGTTCTTTGTACGATGACTTGAATTTTGGTCCACGACGGTGTTTAATCCCTCTTTTGTGTACGGACGCGCAATGTAATTCGGGACGCGACCCGGAGGACTCGACACCTGAAACCGTTTCGGAATAAGGGCGTGGTCAAGCCGTTCCGCGTTGTCGTGAGCGCACACGGCGTACAACATAACCAAATTGGGAGGTTACCGATGAGGCTTTCCAGGAGGGTAACCGACACCCCCCCATACCTTTTTCATCTGATCGACCAGAAGCGCAAGGCTGCCCAAGAGAGGGGCATGGATGTAATATCCCTCGCGATAGGCGACCCGGACCAACCCACCCCCGGCTTCGTCGTGGAACTCATGAACAAGGAAATACACAACCCTCGGAATCATGTCTATCCCGGCTACAAAGGTGAACCTGACTTTTGCGAAGGCGTGGCTCAATGGTTCCACGGACGATTCGGGGTAAGACTTGATCCCGCGACCGAGATAATGGCTACCATCGGCGCAAAGGACGCGGTTTCACATCTACCGTTCGTGTTCATCGATCCGGGAGACCATTGTTTGGTGACCGATCCGGGCTATCCGGTTTACGAAGTTGCGGTGGGATTTGCAGGTGGGAGGGTGATAAGGGTACCCCTTTCCGAGGAACATGACTTTCTCCCGGACCTTACCGCCATCGATCCCGACGTGGCGGCCCGCGCAAGCATAATGTTCGTGAACTATCCCAACAACCCTACGGCCGCGGTGGCGGATGAAAAATTCTTCCGAGAGCTCGTCTCCTTTGCCCGTAAGTATGATTTGATAATCCTGGCCGACAATGCTTACTCCGAAGTATATTTCGAGGAAAAGGACCGGCCGATCAGTATCATGAGCATTCCCGGGGCCAAGGAAACGGCCGTTGAGATACATTCCTTTTCCAAGACCTTTAATATGACCGGATGGCGCATCGGCTTCGTGGTGGGAAGTAAGAAGCTGATCGACGCCTTCCTTACCCTAAAGTCGAATTTCGACTCGGGAGTTTTCATGGCCGTCCAGAGGGCCGCGGCCGCGGCTCTTTCGCACCCTGGGGTGAACGAGTTTTTTGAGCAAAGAACAAGCCTGTATCGCACGCGTCGCGACAGAATAGCAAAGGTGCTCGATGAACTGGCATTCAAGTTCCGGTTACCTCGGGCAAGTTACTATTTCTGGGTACGCATCCCCGACACATACGACTCTTCCGTGGCGTTCTGTGCCGATGTGCTGGACAAGTCGGGAGTCGTGCTCACGCCGGGTGTCGGATACGGACCCAGCGGAGAGAACTACTTCAGGATTTCCATGACCACGGCGGACTCGAGGATCGACGAGGCAATGGAGCGCCTCCAATTGTTCTGTAAGGATATGAGATGAAAGCAACCCTCGTGCTGGAGGATGGGTCGGTCTTTGTGGGTACGTCCGTAGGGGCCTGCGGCGAACGCATCGGTGAGGTCGTTTTCAATACGGCCATCACCGGTTATCAGGAAGTCCTTACGGATCCCTCGTACCGTGGACAGATCGTCACTATGACCTATCCTCATATAGGCAACACCGGCGTGAATTTCGAGGACAACGAAGCCGTACAACCTTTTCTCACGGGATTCGTCGTCAAAGAGCACTGTCCTCATCCGAGCAACTGGCGCCGCAATTCGGACCTGGGGGAATTCCTCGTACGTCACGGCGTGGTGGGAATCCACGGGATCGACACCAGACGGCTCACCAGAAACCTCCGTGAAACCGGGGCGAAAAGAGGGATCATATCCACGGAGGACCATGATCAGGAAAGTCTTGTTCGCAAAGTGAAGGCCTTTCCGGCCATAGAGGGATTCGACCTGGTTGCCGAGGTAACGTGCAAAGAGCCGTACGATTGGACGGAAGGTACCTGGAGATGGGACGGGAAGAAGCGGGCGCCTACGGAAACACACCGCGTGGCCGCTTTTGATCTCGGGATCAAGGAGAACATTCTCAGGCTCCTCGTTGATTCCGGCGCGAGGGTCCGAGTTTTTCCCGCTAATGCCGGCATGGACGACGTGCTGGCCTGGGATCCGGACGGCATATTCCTGTCCAACGGCCCCGGGGACCCGGAAAGCGTGCCGTATGTGATTGAAACCGTGAGGAACCTAATCGGGAAAAAGCCCATCTTCGGAATATGTCTCGGTCACCAAATTCTGGGACTGGCTTTAGGCGGCCGCACTTACAAGCTTACGTTCGGACACCACGGTGCCAACCATCCCGTCCGGAGACTGGACTCAGGGCAAGTTGAAATCACTTCTCAGAACCACAATTTTGCCGTGGATCCGGCAACGGTCAAGACCGAATGCCGAATTACCCACATCAACCTAAACGACGATACCCTGGAAGGGATGATGCATCGCAAGTACCCCGTCTTCTCCATACAGTACCATCCCGAGGCTTCCCCGGGGCCCCACGATTCGAGGTATTTATTCGATCGGTTTACCAAGATCATAAGGGAAGGGCGCCCATAGGCCGTCGGCCTCCAGGTGCCGAGAACGCAATCGGCTTCCCCCTGTTTGGGTGTCCAAGAAGGGCGACCGCCGGTTGCCCTATTCCAACGAAATTGTCTCAAAAAACCAGGCAACAGCATAATCGTAACACGATCGGCAGGCGCAGGCGCAAAACGCTGGGCGGTTCACGTCCTTCTCTGCGCGATGGCAAGCTCGTCGCGACCTTTGAGACACTCTCTAACGCCCATGGGTGCTGGGCCCTATTTTCCGGAGGCTCTCCCATCGGCAATCCGGCTCCTTTAAGAACGCCGGTCGTCATAGGGCCGAGGCGGCCCACCGGTAGATTCTTTCAGCCACCTTGAAGTGCTGGGGACTGTTGAGCACCACCACCACATGTTCCTTGTCCTCGTTCTTGAACAGCGCCACGATGCATCTGCCCGCATGGTTGGTGAAGCCCGTCTTCGCGACGGCCACCGGTAACGGCCGATGTAGGAGCCTATCCGTCGACAGCACGGTGTACTTGCGCCCCCTCTTGTTCCGTGCCTGCATCACGTAATGCCTCGTATTGCTTATCTCGCCTATCAGCGGGTAGTTCATCGCATGTCGGGCTATCAAAGCCACCCCCTTAGCGGTGGCGGAATTGTAGCGTCGCCCGGAGTAAGTCGTCCCGCCCTTGCGTCCCAGAGACACCTTCGCATCAAGCCCGCTGGGGGTGTACACCATGGTGCCTTCGGCTCCGATTTCAAGGGCCTTGCGGTTGACTTCCCGCACGAAGGCGCTCCGTCCGCCCTTGGCGTAAGATAAGGCCAGCGCTTCGGCGCAATCGTTGCCCGATTCCATGAGCATGCCGTGGAGCAGGTCCTTGACCGTAAATAGGTCACCCGGCCTTATCCCGACGTTCTTGGGCTCAACCTTCAGAATTTCGTCACCGACTTCAACGATTTCGTCCGGCTTCATCTTGTCGATGACCACCATAGCCGTAAGGAGCTTGGTGATGCTTGCTATGGGCATGGGCACCGTATCGTTACGCGCGAGCAACACCTTGTTGGACTTACAATCCACACAATATAGCGCCTTGGCATTGAGACCGGGCTGTTCTCGGGAGCCGATGCCCAACGCCTTCCCTTCGTTGCCTCCCGACTTGGGATGAGCCACCGCCAAAAGGTCTTCCAGAGCCGGGGCCTGCCCCCGAGCCCCGTCTTCCCCGCGGGTCCTTCCGCCCGAACCAATGACGGTCGAACGATTCACCGCCGGGCCGGACCGGTACGCCGCGGTAATAGCGGGTGCGGGACCACGGGCGGCCGAGGTCGCGGCCGGGCGAGCCGTTCCGTTCCGCGCCGGCTTGGCCGCTGGGTTGGAACGCCGTACCGTCTTCCCGGATAATCCAAGCCCCGCGCGGGTATCCGGAGCCATGGGCGGCCGTACGATGTCGGCTACGCCGGGGACTACGGGCGCAACGCGTCGGGTCCCCTCTCCTTCCGCCCGGACGATACCTCGTCCGCCGATTACCAGGGTCACGATTATACCGACCATGAAGACGGGGGACCTCATCGGCCACCTCCCAGACGACACACCGGCGTCTTTACATCGGAGCCGTCATCACCAACGCGTTGAAATAATGAATTATTGCAAGGGAGACGCGTAGCTTGGAATGTATCTCCAGTCCATATTTTATAAAATACGCTCAACAGCTCGACATGTCAATATTTAGCCGGCAAGTAACCATTCACTCTTGCGGGGCGGGCTTTCCAGCCTGCCGAGATCGCACTAAAAAAATTCGCGGGCTGGAAAGCCTGCGCCACGTTGAGATTCGAACTTCCCCTCGTAAGTGAATAGTTCCGGCCCGCAGTCGGAGCGACGGTTGGAACTACGCTGAAACGGCGTCCATCGACGGGGGCGTGAGAACGACGACGGGCCGGCAAAGTCTAACTTTACCGGCCCGCTGCCTACTTGCGAAACTCTAGGTTCGCTGGTACCTACCAACCTTTGGGCGGAACATAAGCGTTGACGGGGGTGCAGGGCACTGCTGCCGTCACGTATGCGGCTTCGCCGAGTTCGACGTCGCAGCCGCCGTTTTGGGTGCCGCCCCACGGGAGCTGACCCGTGAAGAGAGGAGCCGCCACCAGGCCGACTGCACGGAAGGGAACGCTCAGAGCGGCGTGAATTACGCCGGGCACGAGAGGAGCTTCACAGCTTGGGGCCACCGGGCCCTTGAGTACTAGGATTTCCGTGGTGGGCGTCGTGTTCGGGCAATACACCGTGTTGGGAATTCCGGGGGCAGGCCACTTGCTGACCGTGTAACCCCAGCATACTGCCGCGGAGAATGCCAGCACCGTAACCATCCCTAGAACAAATGCGGTCTTCTTAACCATACCCAAATCCTCCTTTCAACAAGACCTTTATACTTTCTTATCTTAAGGAATTCTAGTAAAGCGGATATTGCGTTTTGTATCCGAAATGTCTGCCGATGTCAAGCCTTTTTTGGCGCAGCTCCACCGTAGACGTCGCAATTTCCGTTATCCTGTCGGCAACTTAAGTGAAAAGGACCGGACCATAGGGTCCGGTCCTTTTGTTCATCTCATATTGCCATGACTAATCGAATTTCTTTAGAGCGAGGCGTTTGCGCGCTCTTAGCTACCACAGGAACCCGAAGATAGAAGTCGGAGCAGCCATACCAGCCGCCGCGCCGGCAAATATGCCGGGAATGGGGCCGTGACACGGACCGCATGCGCTCGGGGCGCCGCCGCCGAAGAGGCCGCCGCCGGAGCAGCCGTACACGCCGTCAAAACCGCCGAACAGAAAATCAAACGGAGTGGGAATAGCTGCGGCCAGGCCGCCCAGGAGCCCTACGCGGCCGAAAATCCCCTCATCACAATTCGATGGACCGCATGCCGGCATGACGCCGGGGCAGGGGCCTTCGATCTTGGCCGACCATTTCTTCACTATGGTGGTGGCTTGGGGCAGCTCACAGCAATCTACGGGCACGTAAAGGGGCTTTACGTTGCAGGCTTCCGGGAGCCAGCCGCCCACTGCGGCCCCGCATTGTGCGTGGGACATACCGACCGCCATGATTAGCAATCCCAGCGTGCCGAGAACTAATACCGTCCTCTTAACCATACCCTCATCCTCCTTTCATGAATCCTTTTCAAAGGAAGCTCTTAATCCGGAAACGGGAACGCCTCCAATAAAAACACAGTTGTCGATGGGTTTAGATAGACTTTATTACAAAAACCCCCGACGTTGTCAACCTTTTTTTGCCGTCGGTCTGCTTCCACGAGGCATTCCTAGCTCGTCACAGGCGACCTTAGCCATGCTCCCAAAGCGTTGTCAAGAAAAAAAGAGCCCCTTTTACGAGGGCTTGGTCTCGGCCGAGCGCTATTGAACAGCACGGAGGGCTCCTGTGTATATGTCCCCCCAAAACCGCCGTCTCCCCTGAATGGTGCATACGGCCGGCCGGTTCCATCCGCCGGCATCTCCGACGAGGGTCGCCGGGTCCTACCGATGCGGCTCGCTGGAAAAATTAGTGCAAAGGGGCTGTTTTGCCTTTTAGCCCCTTGCTCTTCGGCGGGGTGACGCTTATTATGAGGGGTTGTGCGGTCCGACGGACGTCGGCGGCCGCTTACGATTATACAAATTACGAGGAAAACGGCTCGTGATCCGAGAACTATTCGGTGTGACGTCTCAGAAGGAGAAAGGAGAGGGTCGGTTCATGTCCAACGGCGCCAACAATCTCGTGTTCAAGGGCGGTATACAGTACGTCCTAGATGAGGAGCTTGCCAAAATCGTCAACATCTCGATGTCCCTGGAGATGCCCCTGCTGTTGAAGGGGGAACCGGGGACGGGCAAGACCATGTTGGCCCACGCCATCGCCGAGACCCTTCAAATGCCTCTCATAGTATTGAACGTGAAGTCCGGGCTCAAGCTCGTGGACGGACTGTATCAGTACGATACGCTTACGCGGTTGAACGACAGTCGATTCGGCGATTCCAAGCGGGATGTAAGCAATATCGAAGACTATATCAGAATGGGAAAAATCGGCCGGGCCTTCGTTGCCGACTCCAAAACGGTGCTCCTCATCGATGAAATCGACAAGGCGGACACGGACTTCCAGGACGACATGCTCGACGTGCTGGACCAAATGCAATTCGACATCATCGAAGTGGACAAAACGATCAAGGCCAAGAATCGGCCGGTCATCATAATCACTTCCAACGCGAAGAAGGACCTTTCGGACCCGTTCCTGGGGCGCTGCAACTTTCACCACATAGCTTTCCCCGAGTCCGAGATGATGAGGGAGATCATCCGAGTGCATTTTCCGAGCATAGACAGGCAACTCATGGAATACTGCGTCAAGGCGTTCTACGCGCTCAGGGATTTCAACGGCATCGAGAAGAAGCCGGCTACCCGGGAGTTGATCAATTGGATCCGCGCCTTGAGGGCCGACCCGGATTTTCAGCCCAAGGACCTTATAATAGGTAAAATTCCGTATCTGGGAGTGCTTTTCAAGAAGAGCCCCGATTACCAACAGGCGACTCAACAACTCCGGCGCTTTCGGATCTAGTATTTCACGGTATCGGTGGCAACGATGTTCGTAGACTTTTTCTATTTGCTCAGAGAGTCGGGGATACCAGTGTCCCCGACATCGTTCCTTCGCCTGCAACAAGCGCTCTCGGAAGGCTTGGTGCAGGGCCTGGACGATTTTTACACGGCGGCAAGATCCATCCTGATCAAGAGCGAACGCTACTTCGACATCTACGACCAGGTTTTCGCCCATGCCTTTCGTGGGGCGGAACTACCGGATTTCAAGGGAGTGGACGTTGACGAGG
>JAZDOF010000883.1:0-3790 GCA_043799015.1 Pseudomonadota bacterium
GTGGAGGTCATCATGCTCACCGGCCATGGGACGGTGGAAACGGCCATCGAAGGCCTGAAGGTAGGGGCATACGATTACTTGCGAAAACCCACAGAAACCACGGACCTGATAGGAAAGATTCTGCGGGCATATGCAAGGAAATCGGAGCAGGAAGAGCGTATACGAAGAGCGGAAATCGACAAAATAGTTGCCACCAAAGGCTGGTGACGCCGGTTAGTTCGAAATCCGGGCCGGAAAAGAGCCGGCAAGGGTCGAGGACGCTCGTAAGTCGGCCATAATATCGACCACCGATAATTGAGTCCATTATTCCCTCTTCTCTACCGGAGAGGGAAGGTGGACAAGTACACTTATAGTGTCACGCGTTGAGAATTGCGGGAACCCTGAACGGTTGAGTGAAACGAAACATACACCTTGGTTCCGCCGGGCCTGTTTTACCGCAAATTTCAAGGAGCGTCACTATAACAAGATACCGGTCACGGCAACGGCCGTAATGGGGGTCTTGACGCCGGCGCTTGGAGTGCGCTCCACTCTCGCCGGACGGATCCTGGTTATATGCCTTTGATTAGATTAAGGAACGTCGGATTACTTGGAGGCGGAACGGGAGCCGGATATGACAAAACTAACCAAACTGACCTTGATAGGGTCTCTATCCATATGTTGGGTCTTTTTAGCAGGGCAGTCCGTCATGGCCGAAGCGGCCCCCGCGGCTTCTCAGGCCTCGGCCGGCTATGCCTGGTGGGTTTGGCCGATACTGCTCTTCTTCGTCACCTTTGTCATGGGGATCGCGGCGGTCCTTGGGGGCGTCGGCGGCGGAGTCCTGTTCGTGCCGATCATCAGCGGCTTCTTCCCCTTTCATCTCGATTTCGTTCGAGGAGCGGGTCTGCTGGTGGCCCTTGCAGGCGCACTTGCCGCGGGGCCGGGGTTGCTGAAGATGAACCTGGCCAGCTTACGGCTGGCGATGCCTGTGGCGCTGATCGCCTCCACTTTTTCCATCGCGGGAGCAATGGTAGGTTTGGCGCTTCCCACCAGGGTGGTCCAAATATCCCTAGGAGTGACTATCCTGGGTATTTGCATTCTCATGCTAACGGCAAAGAAATCCGAACTGCCCGACGTGCAGAAGGCCGATTGCTTGTCCTCCGCTTTGCACATCCACGGCGTGTATCAGGAAGCAACCACCGGCCAGATCATCGACTGGAAAGTCCATCGCACATGGCAGGGACTCGTCTTGTTCATCGCGATAGGAGTGATGGCAGGTATGTTCGGCCTCGGCGCGGGTTGGGCGAACGTCCCCGTGCTCAACCTTCTGATGGGAGCGCCGCTGAAAATCAGCGTGGCCACCAGCAAATTCCTGCTCTCCATCACGGATACCTCCGCGGCGTGGATATACCTGAACAGCGGATGCGTCATACCGCTAATCGTGGTGCCGTCGTTGGTGGGCATCATGTTGGGTTCGTTCGTGGGAGTAAGGCTCCTGAAAGTGGCCAAGCCAACGGTTGTAAGATGGATTGTCATCGGCATGTTGGGTTTTGCGGGCTTGAAGGCCCTACATAAGGGCCTTTTCGGGTAGCACGGCGGGTGAAGCATTACTAATTCCGAAGCCCAGGGATAATCGGAGGTTTTACGGTGTACGACAATATTGAGAAGTCTTTGAGTGCGCGACCCGAACAGATCGTTTATGCCGGTATTCTTGAGAAAGGCATGTTGTTCGGTTTGCTCGTGGTTCTTGTTACGTACTGTATTTATGTATTTGGGGTGCTGAAGCCGTTCGTGCCGATGGATACGATCACAAAGAACTGGACCATGAACGTCAATGACTACATGCATCATTGCGGCATCGCGCCGGGATGGGCTTGGTTGTCCATGATTAATTACGGCGATTTCCTGAATTTTGTCGGGATCGCCTTGCTCGCCGGCGTCACCATAATCTGCTTCCTGTCCGTGGTACCGGTCCTCTGGAAACAAAACGACAGGTTGTACGCGGCCTTTGCCGTTGCTGAAGCACTTATTCTAGGAGTGGCCGCAAGCGGTATTTTAGGTTCCGGAGGGCATTAGGGAGACAATCGTCTCGCCTTTGCTACAGCCCTTGGCCCCACTGAAGAAGGAACCGAAAGGAGAAGGGTTCGATGCCCATAAGCAAGAAGGTAAAAGATATCTTGGTACCGCTTGACGAATACGCGATCACGCATGTCGACAATACTCTTCGCGAAGCCGTACCGGCACTCAGGAAGCTCTACTGCGAGGTTGAGGAGGGCAAATGCACCCATGCCGGCCATCGCAACATCCTGGTCCTGGATGACAAGGGAGAACTGGCAGGTATTCTGAGCTTTAGAAGCATCCTGCAAGTGCTTATCCCCGAGGTGGCCGGGGGAGTTACGGCAATGCTGGAGTCACTCGGGGTATCAATAGCTTTTGCCCAGGCGGACACCCCCGACCTTGACGAGGCGCGAGCCGGCTTCAGGGCCAGGGTGATAAGAAACGCGGAGACGAAGGTCAAAGACGTGATGCTGAAGGTGGAGGGAACCGTGGACGCGGACGCGGACCTGATGAAGGCCTTGAAACTCATGTACCAGAACAAGCTGACGGTCCTGCCGGTTTATGACGGGAAGAAACTGGTGGGCGTGGTCCGTCAATCCGACTTGTTTCTTACCGTTGCCGACATACTTCTGGAGTGAGGCGAGAAGAGTCGACGTGAATCGGAACTCTATCGAATCGTTACGCCTTTCAGCTTTGGAGAGGGAAGAAAGGATCTAACTTTTGGCAACCGGTACATCAACTATCATGGTAGGACCGGCAGCTTGCCGGTCCTTACTGCCACAAGACTTGAGGTAACGCTCCCCCCGCTACGTTTCGGCTGTGAATGTCCCCGTTGATTCCATGGCCAAACTACCATTGTCTCCGCCTGTAGGTGAAAGCGGGCGTTCCCCACGCCTGAATGGTCACGGGCTGTTGACAGGGGCATGCAAAGGTTTGTCAGGTTCGCCTTTGATGTCCGTCGGCGCACGCTTAAGAACGCGAATCGCTCTTGCAGGCGGGTGAAATTCGCGAGCTTTTCGTATTGCCTCAACGACCGCTCCGATTTCCTCGCCGGGTGACGGCTCCACGTCGCGGATCTCATATCGCAGCAGGTCCTTTGAGAGGACTTCCCGTTCGAATTTGGACACGCACTCCACCGACACCTTATCTCTCCCGCCCACATCCGCGCAGTCGATAATGAATACCGCCGTCCCAATTGTTCCCTTCCAGTACCGACCAGTTCCGTATAGGTAGTATGCGCTTCCTCCCCGGGAGTAGTGAGCCGCGTACCGAACCCGCATGGTTGTTTCGGCAAGTGCCGGGAAAGTCACTTTGTGCACCATCCATCGGTATTTCGAGAAATGCTTGTGAACACCGTCGGGCCGGAGTAACCGATCCACCCCGCTGAATGCGTCCCCTTCTTCAACAAACAGCGTCTTCCTACCATCTACCCATGCCTCAAACCACTGGAAATCCACTATGTCTTTGTCGGACGTAACTCCGTGGCCGTACTTTGGAAAGCCGACCCATTCGGTAGTTTGTTCTGCGTCGTTGAAAAAGTGAAACACCGCATCGACAACATAATGGTCCTTCTTCAGCCGGATCGTGACCTGTTCCGACTCCATGCGAATCCGGTCGTTTGAGGTCGGAGAGCATGCCTTGCCTCCGGCGAAAAAAACCCGAGCCCAGTCTGAGCAGGCCAGCACCGGAACCAAAAGGAAACAAACCGCCCAAACCAAACCCGCCCACCGGTTCGCGCCCCCCCATCCTCATCCAC
>JAZDOF010000683.1:0-2700 GCA_043799015.1 Pseudomonadota bacterium
ACGGAGGCTTCAGGATGCCGGTATTGAAAGCGGCGGCGCCCTTGACCCAGGATCGGTGAAGGAGGCCCTACGGAAGTTGATGACCGACTACGGATTCAATTTCCTTGTGTTGAACTCCGGGAGTCCCGCTTACGCATCCACCCAAGAAATGCCGCAATTAAGGTTGCTGGGGTCCTATGGCGTCTATTCCTTGTTCCGACTTGACGGGCCGGGGCCGTAATACCTCGTAGATTTCATCCTTCCATACGTTCAACGGACGCGACCTTTCCGCACGGACGCCGTCATTTCGTGATCGTTCACCGCAACGGACAAAAATTAGACCACGAAGACACGACGGCACAAAGAAATCAAAGGCTCACCGGAACTTACCGGCGGATCCGGTTCTTACCCGAGTCGCACCCCATGCACCGTTTCCCATATTCCTTCGTGTCTTGGTGACTTCGTGGTTTGTTCTTTCGGGGGGTAACGAACAGGTCGTGATGAACGCCAACGTCAATTCTTCCGGCCGATTCTGCTTTCCGCGATCTCCAGGTTGCTCCGTGCTTCGGAATAGTCGGGATTTACCGCGATGGCCTTTTCGAAGGACTTCTTGGCTTCGGCGTGCCTGCCGGAAACCGCCAATGCTATACCGAGGTTGTTATATGCCTCAGCGAAATCGGTTTTGTACCTCACGGCCGATCGAAAAAGGCCCTCCGCCTCCGGGATGCGACCGGCATTGAGAAATACCAGCCCGAGGTTATTGCGCGCCTCGGCAAGATGGGGCTTCCTGATGATGGCCTTTTCGAAGAAAGACACGGCTTCCGCGGTCTTCCCCGCCTTCAGGTGCTCATCGCCGATATTATTATAGGCTTCGGCATACCCCGGGTTGATGACCAGGGCTCGTTGATAGCAGGCTGTTGCTTCTTCGGTTCGTCCCGCCATGGAAAGCACGCCGCCGAGGTTGTAATGGACACGGTGATTGCCCGGATTAAGGCTTACGGCTTTGCGGTAGTTCATCTCGGCCCCCGAGATGTCGCCCATTTTCAACAAAGCCGTCCCCAGGTTGTTGTATGCCTCTGCTTTGTCAGGATCGATCAGAACGGCTTTACGTGACTCCTCCGCGGCCGGTCCATATTCCTTCCGGTCGATGAGAGCCACGCCCAGCATCTGGCGAGGAACGTAGCATGAAGGGCACTTGAGGACGTTATCGGTCCACAGGCTCATGGAATCCTTCCAGATAACCGCTTGATGCCACGTCATCACAGCCAAGAAACCGCAATACACGGTCAGCATGGCGCTGGGCGCCCATTTCGGGAATAGACCTTCTCGGACCCGGCTCATTGCGGTGAAGGACCCGGCAAGGATTGCCGCGGCGCCGATCATTGACAAGTAGAGGAAGTGGTTAGCCACGAACGAATGCTGTTGGTACCCGAACTTGACCAGTCCGATGGCCGGGACCAGCGGTATGATGAAATTGCCCAGGCCCCACATGATCTCACGGGGCAGCCGACGTGACCAAATTGCCGTGGCGCCCGCCATAAGACAAAGCACCGCCGGCGGGACCCACCAACTTACGGAATAGACGTCCACGGTCCATCTGGGATAGATAAAGGTCGTGTTGATGGGCGCCGCGATTTCCGAAACATAGAACCAAAAGGCCGACGCGGCGATGAAAGGGCGCTCCATCAAAGGCACGTCGAATCCTACCACCGTTTCGGTTCGGAAGGTCAGGGCGCTGAGAATCATGGCGGCCGAAAAGAACGGCACCAGGGGCAATACCGTGCTCCGCAGGCTTTTAGCCGTCGGCTCCGTGCCGGACTCAGATTCGGTACGCCGTGTGAACAACCATTCGTGAACTAGAAGCGCTGCGGGAAACACCACGGTGGTCGGCTTGCACAACAGCGCAGCGACAAACGCGGCCAAAGCCCCTACGTACGCGGACGAACGTTTGGTATTCAAAAAAAACAAGTAACCGATATAAGCGACGAGATAGAATGTCGCGGATATTAGCGTCTTACGTTGAGTGAACCACAGTATCGAGGATGCTTGAATGGGATGAACCAG
Source organism: Pseudomonadota bacterium (assembly GCA_043799015.1). Classification (GTDB taxonomy): domain Bacteria; phylum Desulfobacterota; class Desulfomonilia; order Desulfomonilales; family Desulfomonilaceae; genus JAZDOF01. The sequence continues at coordinate 2,044 of JAZDOF010000683.1, forward strand.
GAAGATGAAGGTCGCGAATACGGCCGGCCACGGCGAAATCCCTATGCTCGAAAGGAGTACGTACACCAGAAGTCCGTTCATGCAGTGGAACAGAAGGTTGATAAGCAAGGTGGCCCGGACGTCGGGGAGCTCGGAACCTGCGAACCATTTGTCGAGCATCAGACTTACGGAACTGAGGGGCGCATAGTAGCCGGGAACCACCTCGCCCCTAAAATCGGTGAATAGCTGAATCGTCGTCCTCAGAAAGTCGTGACTGAAAAAGACTTGCTCGTAGTTATCCACATCGAGGCCCACAAAGGAGTTCCCGAGGTTCAGGACATATATGGCGAATGTAAGCCCTACGGCTGCTGCGAGCCCGAGTGGATATTTTGCCATGGGTCTCTCCGGTTCTAATAATAGCATGGTCCGCGCTTTTGTCGTCGGATGCAGTGTATCGATATTCGCACTGAAAAAGGTATTTGAGATGGCAACTGAACGGTCGCGGAATGGGGTCGATGTGATTCCGGAACGATTCACCGAGAAAGACGAAAGATCGCCGCGCTCGGCGTATAGGGCGAGTACATGAAGTCGTGCGTTGGAGATTTTGGGATCTTGCTTTCATTCCCGGGTAAGGCTTATAAATATGGTTACGCGATGGCTACTACCGTCCCGGTCAGG
>JAZDOF010000714.1:0-2248 GCA_043799015.1 Pseudomonadota bacterium
GGATATCTACGAAAAAACGTATGAGACACGCGCGTCCATTGTGAACAAAGGTAAGGAGTATATTCAGGACGTACTCGCCTTTCAGGGCGCAAAAATGGGTGACACGCATATCAAGCCGGATGATATAAAGGTTAGGGGCTTGGATTTGGCCGTGCCCGACCATGCTACGAAGGATCAACTGGAGGCTTTGCAGCAGTTGGTGGAAGAAGGTAAGGAAGTCGGAGTGAAAGTGAGGATCATAACGGTGCTATGAAAAGTATGGAGGCATACAAAAGAGACAAGAAAATCTTTCTCAGGCCTTTATCCGAGGCCGAGACCTTTACTATCGCGACGGAGCCGGTGATTGTGATTAACGAGAACGCGCCTGCTTCCCGAAAAGGGGGGGCCGTGAGAGAAGCTCTGGCACATTCGAAGCAGGGCGTTCCCGATCCGCCGGACCGGCGCGAAAGCGACAACCCTCTACTGAAGGCGGCAGGGGTAAGGTCGTTTTCAAAGCTTGAGAAGTCCGCCCTATGTTGTGACGTCGATCTTAAGGGCGATCAACTGAGATTTACACCGTTCAAGAGCCTGAGACCCCGTAGGGGGTACGTACCGATCGTGGATCGAAGATTGGTCCTACCCGCGGACGCGTCCGATGAAGAGGTAGGCATCTATCTGGAAAGGGCCTTCGATGCCTGTGAATAGGGACGATGCTCGCCTACGTGACGACCTTTTTCAACGGGAGGGACTTATGAAGGATGGAATCGATGTTGATGCCAAGGATAAGGACGGCCTGACGTCGCTTATGTCCGCGGTCAAGAACGATGACCTCGAAATGGTCAGGTCGCTCATAAAAATGGGGGCCGACGTTAATGCTGCCGACAATGACGGTACAACGGCTCTCATATCCGCTGCCTGGTACGGCCGGACCGAGATTGCCGAGCTGCTGATCGAGAAAGGGGCAGATCTTGAAGCGAAGGGCTCTGGAGGTTGTACGGCCGTTACGGAGGCTATCCTGTGGGAGCACCTCCAAATAGCCAAGCTGCTCATCGAAAAAGGGGCCGACGTTAATGCCGGCGACAATCACGGATGGACCGTTCTTATGTCCGCGGTGCGTCACTGTGATCTCGAAATGGTCAAGTCGCTCATAGAAAGAGGAGCCGACGTTTATGCCAAGACCGATGACGGTCGCTCTGTTCTTATGCATGCCGCCGAAGGCGGCAACCTGGATGTCGTCAAATTGCTGATGGGAATGGGGGCCGACGTCAATGCCGTAACCGATTACGGGCATACGATCCTCATGTCGGCAGCGACAAGCGGTAAATCCGAGATCGTCAAGTTGGTCCTCGAACATGGGGCCGACGTTAATGCAAAGGAGTATCGAAGCCTGACGGCCCTTCACCTCGCGTTCGGCGAGGACTCGGACTACTACTACCCCGAAATCGTCGAGCTGCTCATTGAACATGGGGCCGACGTTAATGCAAAGGATCAGTGGGGGAGCACGGCCCTTATGAGTGCCGTCATGCGCGAGGACGACGAAATGGTGGAGCTGCTCATCAAGGCCGGGGCCGACGTCAATGCTCGAACCAATGACGGAGAGACGGCTATGACGTGGGCCGCCGGGAGGGACCAGGACGTAATCGTCGAACTGCTCGTCGGAGCAGGGGCCGACGAAAATGCCGAAGCCACGGCCAGGTATAGGGCCCGATCAGAGGCCATGAAGGCCGCTACCTCGAAATCCGCCACCTGCTCGAGTACAAGGTGGAGCCGGAATCCAAGGAACCTGTGGGCTGCAACACCGTTGGTCGACTCGCCACGGTATCCCAGGCCCAACCTCACGACCCGCATGGCGATGAGACCGTCGATCCCCTGGATGTGCTTTTGCGCAAGTTCACGGAATCTTTGAAAGAAGGCATGGACGAGGAGGCCCCGGATGGAGAGGAAGACTGAGAAGAGGAAGAGGAGGAAAAGGACAGCCTGACGGACGCCCGTTCGGGCGACACTGCGGCCATTGATCTGCCGTCCGGCGTTGTTGAGACGGGCAAGCCCCGGCGGCGGAACGCAGGCTCAGGCATCGAGTATGGTGGAACTGGCGAATGCGGGAGCCATTCACATTCGTCGTGACGCGAACGGCCGGCACGTCGGAGTAATTCCTCCCCCGGGCTGGGACCTGTCGAACCCGCACAAGGATGATGAAACATTTATCAAGTGGATGGAACTCGCGGGCCACACCAGGCCGGGGCTGGAAAGAAGAGCCGGGATACGATTC
>JAZDOF010000739.1:0-3693 GCA_043799015.1 Pseudomonadota bacterium
ATTCTTCAGTCGAACACGGTTCTCGCGTCTTTGGGAGTAGTCCGGCGTCCGCGCCTCGGCACGCTGTTCGAGTTGCCCGCCGAAAATCAGGTCCAGCAAGTGCGTTGTCGGTTTTCCCATCGACGCGAAATGGTCGCAGCATACGGCGCAATAGGCCGTCAGATCCCCCGCTGTCCCCGAGACGCGTCTGCGTATTACCCTTTGAGCAAGATCGCGGTCGGCAAAATACATGAGTCCGCCGAATCCGCAACATGCGGTCTTGTCGCGACTTAGGGGAAGCTCGGCTATTTCAAAACCCAGGCTCTGGACGATATTCCTTACGGCGGCTTGAATCCGGGTTTCGTACCTACTCGTACACGGGTCGTGGACGGACACCGTTCGATCTGTGGCTTTGGCGACCCCTTCAGGTAGTCCGTATCGGTCGAAGACCTCCCAAAGCGAGACCAAAGGGACTTCGGGAAGATGGGCCTTGAGCACCGCATAACACGAAGAGCAGGCCAATACCATTTCCGGATGACCCATCTCGGTCCATTGATTCCGAAAATCAGACAAAACCCGAGCGAAGGTCTCGGCTCGTCCGGCCCAGTCGGCAGGCGCTCCGCAGCATCGCAACATAAGACCCACACCGCCTTCGAGCCGGTCTCTCAGGTACCCGTATGTCTTTGCAACGTTGTCCGGGGACAATCCGGAGAGCTGGCATCCGGGAAAAAACAAATATTTGCCGGATGTGGAACCTGGAGCGTGTCGAGCAAAGGACGCTTTGGAACCGTTGCTGAATTCCATGTCGGCCAGGGCGAATTCATGGACGGAAGGGGGCATTTTGCCCTGTGCCGTCATTATGCCTCGGGCCGCCTTGCACACTTCCCCCATGTCCGATTCTTCCGGGCAAACGGCCTTGCAGAGACCACAAAGGCTGCACGAGTTTATGAATTTGTTTCCATGGCGTTGCCCCATGACGATGGAGAGGTTGTTGTAGACTTGTCTGACGTATTTCTTCGGGTATCCCTTGTATTGGGCCAGGAATTCGCAAACCTTGACGCATTCCATGCACTCGCACAGAAGGCAGCGGGAAGCTTCCACCCGCGCTTCATCCGGGGAATAGCCTTGGGCGGATTCTGCGGGGATCACCCGTGCGAGGTCGTCCACTCCCCGGGTACTCGTGAAAAGCCGAGTCTCGTACGGCCCTTCGTTTTCACGGCCTGCGGTCAGAGACACTTTCTGAAGAAACCTGTCGATGGAAACCGCTGCACGCCGTCCTTGTGAGACCGAGGTTATGGGTGAATACCGCTCCCGAACGCACACCAAGCTTCCACCGGCAAATACGCCGTGCAGACCGGTCTCGAAGGTGACGGGATCTACCAGTGCCCGACCCGACTCGTCCGTACCTATACCGATGTTCCGATTTGTCGATCTTCCGATCCCGAGGTACACCGCATCGTACTGTTGAACAAGGTCGGCTCGAGATCGTTCCATGTCCACGGGACTGTCGGGACGAATATCTACGGTAAGACCGTCGAATATCGCCAAGTCCTCCTGAATGACGGATTGAGGAAGCAATGTCTCGGGATAGTGTCGCGTGTATCCGCCGATTCTTTCCGCGGCCTCGAACACCGTAACCCGGTATCCCTTGCCGGCCAGGTCAAACGCGACGGTCAGCCCGCTCAATCCTGATCCGACAACGGCCACGCTCTGAGACTTCTTCGGCACGGGCCGTGATCGAGTATTCAGGGGACCCGCATGAGCCGACAAGGCCCTTTCAAGTTCCCGTACGGCTATGGGGTCCCCGGCTTCTCGTCTTTTGCAAACGGACTCGCAAGGGTGGTCGCAGATGCGGCTTATGATTCCGGGAAAAGGAACGCTTCGGCGAAAAACCCCGGCAGCGGTCCGAAAATCCCCCTTCGATAAAGCCGCGCACATGGCCCTCACATCTACGTGAACCGGGCAGTAGGCGGTACACCAAGGTGCCCATTCCTGGATACAGCAGTCCTCAAGGCTTTTCAGTTCCTGTTCATTCATGGCGATTCCGGGGCCCGGCTCAAAGAGGCGAGATTGCCGGGGGAGGGACTTCCTGTGGAAAATACGTTTCCGGGGGAAGGACCTTCTTAGAAGAAGGCCCTTCCCCCGGACCCCCATCCCCAAGAACTTCAAATTATTGCGGCTTTCGCCGATGTGCTGCTTCGTGGAAAGCCAAATGCACAGTGCGATCATCATATCTTTCTGAGATTCAAGAAGACCTCGCGGTTGCCTTTCGGCCCTCTCACGGGGCTCTCCAGTTCTCCCAACACCTCAAAACCAAACCTCTCGGCCGCGGCCTTCATCGCGTCCACCACTTCCCGAATTTTGGATGGGTCCCGTACTACCCCCCCTTTTCCCACCAGCCCCTTGCCCACCTCGAACTGCGGTTTCACGAGGGGAATGAACCGGCCGCCCGGGGGAAGAAACCCGTGTATTCTCTCAAGGACCAATTCCAGGGAAATAAACGAGAGGTCCGCCACGGCCGCGTCGATCGCGCTGGGCAGTTGTTCGGGTCCGAGAAAGCGTAAGTTGGTGCGTTCCAGCAGGCACACTCTCGGGTCCGAGCGGAGTCGCCAGTGGAACTGTCCGTACCCCACGTCCACGGCAATGACCCGAGCCGCACCCCGTTGGAGCAGACAATCGGTAAAACCGCCGGTGGAAGCACCGGCATCAAGGAAAGTCAATCCATCGGCATCTATGGAGAACCCGTCAAGGGCCGCCTCCAGCTTGAGCCCCCCGCGGCCGACATAGGCCGGGCGCTCCTTCAGAGATAAGGAGACCGCCTCGGAGACTTCCTTTCCGGGCTTATCCGCCGCGCCGCCGTCCACCAAGACCATGCCTGCGAGGACGATCGCCCTTGCTTGATGCCGCGATTCGGCCAATCCTCTCTCGACCAGCAACTGGTCCAGCCGCTTCTTTTCCGGTTTTTTCAAGGTCAGGTGCCCGAGAATATGGTGAAGTCCAACACGTCCACAATACTGAACCCGTAGTAGAGGTATACGGAGGCTGAACCGACAAACTCCTCCGGTTTGTGAATGGTGAAGGTGTAGGTATACTGACCCTGTCGCTTGGTGAGTTGGACGGTTTCTTCGTACGGTCGCGAATCCGGTAACTTGACGACGAATTTCAGCGATACGTCCGGTCGGGACGCGTTGTACGAAAAGCGTACCATGAGAGTGAGCCTATCCTGAAAGCGGTTGGCGTGGATCTTCCTGATATTACCTTGGAATTCCATTTTCTCGCCCTTCAACGCGGCAGGCCCGAACTGTAGGTCGTAAATGGACAAACGTCCCGGCATCTCCCAGGAAGAGCCGCCCGGAGCTTTCTCCACGAACTCTGCAACGGCCGTATGGGGGCAAAGCCACACGAGGCACAGAGAGGCGACCACCCGCCACAAATGAAACGGTACAAGGCCGGCTGAAAACCGCCCTGCCCTCGGCGCCGTTTTCATGCGCCCCACCATTTGGGTTTTATGGGTTCGGGAGTAATCCGCGGCCCGCCTGGATACGGGATCCGGCCCTGTTCGCTCCGTTCCTGCGGCGTGGGATCCGAAAAGAGCAGTTCAAGAGCTTTGGTCGGCACGTCTCCAGGAGATCCGGCACCCTTGTCGACTCCGGGCAAAAGGTCGCGGGATTCATGATCAGCTTGGTCTTCACCTCCGTCCCGAGCCTGTGGGAG
>JAZDOF010000900.1:0-3954 GCA_043799015.1 Pseudomonadota bacterium
TCAAAGACGTGGCCTTTGGGCTTGGTACGGCACAGATACTCGGAAAAACTCCGGAACTGGGTGCCACAGGTCCGGCACAGTTTGGGAAAGAGCTTATCGTGATTCTTGATGGCGGCGAACAACCGGATGTACTTAAGGAAACGACCGCCACGGGTATCATCCGACTGATCGTCCGAAATCACAAAGCCTTCCATTGTGGCTCCTAATTTCAACTCTTGGTTCCGACCGCGCTGGGGTGAGGCTCCGGTTTATGGGCCCAGCGGCACCGCGTCCGACTCGAAGGGGCATGTTGGGACCCTTCACGCGCCGCGCCGACACGATCGGCATGCACCGCTGTTGGTTCCCCGGCTCCCGGGAAGCTCGTAGCCGGCCCATCGCTCCCTGCGGCTCCCGCATGAGAGGCTTCACGGCGGCCATGTCCCAACGTTTCACTCATGACCGCCCGGTGTGCTTGAAACCGTCCCAAACACTTGCTTGCCGCTCTTGATGCTTCCTGTAATCGCTCTGTGGGTCGCCCGGCGTTGCCGCCGTCCGGGTTTGCGGCCGAGCTTTCACTACAAAGCATTAGTTGGCGCTATGCCAAAAAATACCAAGCGAAACGAAAAAAGTCTACGACGAACTAGGTGAACGTGGTAAATTTGCGGCTTATGAAGGGCTTGTTTACCAAGGGTCCCGGAGTGCGGACCCTGGAGCAATTCGCAGGAAGGAGGGTAACGATGGGCTTTCTCGAGTTTTTGACCTACGTGAGCGGCGCCGTGTTCGCTGTGGCCTTCGGCGTCAAACTGTTCAAGTATTTTTCCATGCCCATGCATGTTCGGTGGGAAATTTACCCGGTTCCCCACGAGGGCAAGGCTCACGGAGGATCTTTCTACGAGGAAATCGACTTTTGGACGAAACCGAGACATAAGGACCACTTGGCGCAATACAAATTCATGGTGCCGGAGATACTGTTCATAAAGGCGCTCCATGAGGACAATCGTTCGCTCTGGTACTGGTCCTTCCCGTTTCACATGGGCCTCTATCTTTGTCTTGGAGGCTTGGGTCTTCTGACGATCGGCGCATTTCTCGAAATGGCCGGCTGGTCACCTGAAAAGTCGGCGCTTGCCGTGCTTGTTCAGGCACTTACGACCGTGACCGGAGTGATTGGATTCGTTATGGGTGCGGTGGGGGCACTGGGTCTGCTGGTGAAGCGCGCCGTGGACCCTGTGTTAAAAGACGTCTCGGCCCCCATCGACTACTTCAATTTGGCCTGGCTGGGTGCCATCTTCGTCACCGGATTCCTTGTCTGGCTTCAGGATCCGGCGTTCGGATCCTCACGCGGATATCTCGTAGGGTTGCTGACATTCAACTCCGCTTCCCAATCTTTGAGCGGAATTCAAATACTGAATCTACTCCTTTTCATGGGTTTTTGGGCCTACTTTCCTTTCACCCACATGACTCACATGGTCTCCAAGTATTTTATGTGGGACAAGGTCAAATGGGACGATGATCCCAACGTAGGTGATCCCGGAATGGATGCGAAAATCAAGGAATACCTGTCCTACCCCGTGACATGGTCCGCTCCCCACATCGCGTCCGAAGGGGGCACGAAGAACTGGGCCGAAGTGGCAACGTCCAATCCATGGGCCCAAGATAAAAAGTAGGAAGGGAGGCAGTAACATGAGACCCGAAGAAATATCACGCAAGACCGACCAGTTGGTTGAGATAAAAAACGAAGACCTCCCTCGATTGCCTCCGCCCTATGAATCCTACGAAGAGACCCCCATTACGCCGCTCACGGACGACCAAAAGACGCGGTGGGAGTACTCACTGGACGGAGTCAGCGCCATCACGCTTGCCAAACCTCAAAGCAAGGCCGAAGAGGATCGACTGGTCGAGGCCTTTCTCAGCGGATTGCGCAAACTCCTGACCAAGGAAAACAACTGGACATTTTTACAGCCCCTTTCCCTATCTCTGGACTATTGCGCCAAGTGCCAGACCTGTGCCGACGCATGTCCCGCCTTCGAAATGAGCGGCAAGAAAGACATTTACCGTCCGACGTTTCGAGCCGACGTGCTCCGGAAAATCTACAAGAAGTATATCTCCCCCGGCGGCAAAATCCTGGCGGGGTTTCGCGGTCATGATATCGACTTGAATTGGGAAGTAATCGCTCGTCTGGCCGAACTGGCCTACCGATGCACCCTTTGCCGGCGTTGCACCCAGGTTTGTCCGGTGGGCGTGGATAATGGCCTCATAACCCACGAACTCCGCAAGATTTTCAGTATGGAGATGGGAATAGCGGCTCCCGAAATACATGAAAAAGGATCGGTCAAACATCTGCGGTTCGGTTCCTCTACGGGAATGATCAAGGCCGCCGTGGAAGACATCATCGGGTACCTCGAAGAAGATATAGAGGCCAAAACCGGCAAATCCATCACAATTCCGATCAACAAGAAGGACGCGGACATACTGCTTGTTCACAACGCCGGCGAATTCATGGCCTGGCCCGAGAACCCCATGGCATTTGCCGTATTGTTTGACGCAGCGGGAATAAACTACACCCTGTCTACGGAATTGGTGGGATACGACGCGGTTAACTACGGTCTCTGGTACGATGACGTGCAATTTGCAAGGGTGGCTTTGAGACACCTGGAAGTGGCTCGTGAGTTGAACGTGAAGAAGATCGTAATCGGCGAGTGCGGTCATGCTCACAAAGCGTTGTCCGTCATAGCGGATCGGCTCCTCCCCGGTGCTCAGATGATCCCTCGCGAAAGCTCATACACTCTACTCTGGGATATTGTTAAAAGCGGAAAGATAAAGTTCGATCCGTCCAAGAACGACTTCCCGGTGACACTGCACGACCCGTGTAATATTGTGCGACTGATGGGAATCGTGAAACCCCAACGGGACATCATCAACGCCATCTTTCCTCCCGGGCGTTTCCGAGAAATGGCTAATCACGGCGTGAAGAACTACTGCTGCGGAGGAGGATCGGGCTTTGCGATTATGAGTTCGGGCAATTTCCCCGACTGGAAACGTCTGGTCTCCGGGAGAAAGAAATTGGAGCAGATCCTTGGAGCATTCCAGGGCGAGATGGACCCGTCAATAAAAAAGATGGTTTGCGCCCCGTGCTCCAACTGCAAGGGTCAGATCCGCGACATGATGGAATCGTACGAGGTGTTCGAGAAGACGGGCATATGGTACACCGGGTTGGTGGAACTCATGGTCAACGCCATGGTGGATCAAGAAAAGCCCTACGTCGAATGGCCGGGAGACGAAGACGACGACGATATGTAACCTGAGTTTTCGGGTCGTCTAGGGGGAGGAGGGGTCCGTTCGGTATCCATACGGATACCGGAGGGTCCCTTGCCGACCCACCCATCGGACGGGCCGTGTGACACGGGTAAGTGGTTGGCCTTGTTGTCGGCATATGACGGAGGGTACAATATGAAGATAGTCTTGGTGGCCGCTATGGTGTACATGACGCTTATGAGCGGCTGTGCTTCGCTGTTTGACGCAAAATACGTACAAAATGACGGAAAATCCAACGCCTTTGTGCCCGAACGAAATCCGTACGAGCCTCCTCGGGATCCACTCGCCAGGTAGCGGGCCGCCGGCCTGTTAAGGGCCCGCCCTTCACTTCAGGAAGGCCACGTTAATCTGCATCCTGATTCCCGGTAGCGCAGCAACGAAGCAATCTTCAACGAAACAGCCTCGATACCTTCATCCCCGCGCGGGAAGGATCCGTCTTTTGTTCTGAACGACCTTGGGTCTCCGCTTTCGCGGGGACGATAATGTACGAATGCGGTCGTTCGGCTTCAAACTAGGGGAACCTCTATGGGTAGGTGGAAGGCGCCGGTCGACCGTATTGAGGTCCGCCGCCTTTCGGACTTGGTCGCCGGCGCATACCCTCCATCCCGCTTCAACCCCCCAATAAGACGGCGTAACCGACTCACGACCATCGGCACGGCGGTG
>JAZDOF010000831.1:0-2374 GCA_043799015.1 Pseudomonadota bacterium
CCGGAGACGGTGGACATCCTGGATGTGACCGCGTGGCGCGAAGAAAGTAGGGAACCCGAAACCGCCGACGTGCCCGTGTGTAAGGTGGACGTGCGTGAGAAGTCCCGGATAACGGAACTGCATGTCGATCTCGGTTTCAAAGGCCTACCGGTCAGCAGAATAGAGCTCGATTTCCGGGACGACAACTTTTTCAGGCACGTTTCCGTGTCCGGACGCAACCAGGAGACGCTGACCGTCAAGACCAGGGTCGAGGACTCCCCTGCACTCGAGCGCAAGGTCCCCGCGCCTTGGCATGGGGTAACGGAAGCCACCATCCATAGATACTCGGCGGCGGGGCATATCGGCCGGTCGTTGACCATCCGGCCGACCCACTGCAACTACCGGTACTTGTTGATCGCCATCCGCAATAACGACGACTCTCCGCTGAGTTTCGCCTCGGTACAGGTCCGTAGGCTGATTCCCAAGATCATGTTTCCCATTCGGGGCGAGGGAGACTATGCACTCCTCGTGGGCAATCCCAAGGCATCCGCACCGACGTACGACGTGGACCGGTACATCCACAAACTGGCCGGGGAGAGGACTTTCGAGGCCGCCCAGGGCGAGTTGAACGACAACCCCGCGTACGAGAAGAAGAAAAAGGGCTTGAAGTGGAGCGAACGACACTACGTAATCATCTGGTTGGCTCTGCTCGCTATGGTGGGGACCCTAGGCTTCCTCGTTTACCGCACGGCCAAGTCTCGACCCACGTCGGAGAGCTCGGCGGGGGAGGGTGGGTGATGGCGTCTCCGCAGCCTCGAAGTCCTCGATTGTTCATATCGGCTTGATTCTCATTCTGCAGCTCGAATCCGCGTTCGAGTACCATGGTGATCCGATACGTCTTCGCTATGCCAGCGAGAGCGACCGAATGAGCTTGAGCAATTCATCCGAGTCTCGTTTCCCGATGTGGGTTATTTCATAGCCCGCGGCAAACTCTCCATCCTCGTCCTTTTGACCCACCCATCGGCAGATCACGTCCACATCGAAGGGCTTGATCAGAGGAAATGCATCGGTGTGTATGGTGAAAACGGCTTTCTTGCCGATTTCGGAAGGAATCCCGACTACCTGAAGGCCGGTTTCCGTGACGTCGATCAAACGCCCGGGCTTGTCCCGATTTCCGCGTTCCAGTACCGGTACTAGGAAACAAAGGTAGTTCCGCTGTTCCACCCTCATGTCCGCGTTCTTGGGGGCCTCGTGCGCCTTCTGATAGCGTTCGTCGAGTTCCTGGTAAGTGAGGAGCTTCATCTCGATCAGCTTGTCGAATGCGTTGCGAAGACCTCTTGCGTCCAGGCCGTGCTTGTCCATCAGTTCCGCATCCGTTTTCAAGTCTCGCATATCTTGTACGAACTCGTTCACGTTCAGGTTTACCTTAGTCATGACTCGAATCCCCGGGGTACCTCGCGCCGCGGCGCCTGGCATGTAATTCTTCGAACTCTTTGTAATTCACTCCGCAAACCGTGCAATCGTCAAATATAATGGTTTGGATCGAACCGCAAGCGGGACATCGCCATGGTGCGGGGTTCTTGGGCTGTTTCGTCAGGCTCCAAGGAACGAATTCCTTGAGCTGCTCGGTGATGCCGAACACCTCCACCGTAGTATCGTCCATCATATGTACGGCCCTGTTGAGGTCCGCGGGCTTTATGAGGCCCGCGCCGATCAACTGGGCGTAAAGGCTCTGAAGACCGCGCGCGGACAGACGATACCTGTCCATAAGTTCTCCGTCGCTCAGACCCGCCCTTATGTTCCTTACCGCGTCCAACGCGTTTATCCCCGAAGGCGTTTTCTTCCTCAGTTGTCTGGTTGCCGTCCTGAGCGCGTCCGACTTCGTCAGGTCTTCAGGTTCGGCTACCACAGCCGTGCCGGCAAGTGCGGGCGAACGTTTGTCGAGCAACTCCTGCGTTATCACGCCGGCTTCGATAAGCTTGGTGAACAGGCTTTGCAGCCCTTTGGCCGAGAGTCTGTACTTGGCCATGAGAGCGTGGTCGTCCATGCCGGCATGTAGATCGTCAAGGGCTTCTTTTGCATCTATTTTGGACCGCGCCATATCACATCTCAATCAAGATGATCCGGCCCATCTACATTGTAATGGTGTAGTGGACCGGTCAATCTCCTTAGTTCCCGCAAATTTCCACTATCGAAGCCGCCGTGGCGGAAACCAAGGACCTGATTTCGTTCTCGGTTATGGACAGCGGGGGCATGAGCACAACAACATCTCCCAGCGGTCGAACGATGACTCCCCGCTTCCTCATGTCCAGACAGACCCGAACCCCGGTTCTAAGGTCGGGAAGGTAACCGGTGCGGGTTCCCCGAACCGCCGCCAGTTCTATACCCACCATGA
>JAZDOF010000865.1:0-3077 GCA_043799015.1 Pseudomonadota bacterium
TGATCCACCGTATGGACTGAATCCACTCCTCTAGTGAACCCACCTTCAGAGGAAAGTGACAGGACCTCCGAAGCGTTGCCCCGGATTACCGTGGGGGTGGCAGTCTCGATAATGCGAAGGGCCGCTGCGGTTCTGAACGCCGTGGCTCCCGAGCCGACGGGGTCCAAGACAAACGGCTTTCCTCTGCCGGCGCACTCCCGGGCGGCCTGAACCATGGATTCAATCCATTCCCGGGAAAGCGTGCCGATATTGGTGACCACAGCGGACGCTATGTTGACCAACTCCCCGATCTCCTCCGGGGCGTGTGCCATTATGGGCGAGGCGCCTAGGGCCAGAAGCGCATTGGCCGTTGAGTTCATCACCACGTAGTTTGTTATGCTGTGAACGACCGGCGATGTTTCCCTGATTCTTTTCAGAGCATGCTCGGCGCGGGATTGGTAGTCCGACATCGTTTTCACCTTCTGTTCTTGTGGGGCACGAGGCACATGGGGTATGCTGCAAAATAAGGAGTTCGGTCCGATGATGCAACGAAATTCGTCGGCCGTCATCTAGGTGTTATGACCACCCCAATATGAGAGGTTGCTCCTGTAAGAATAAGTTGAAACACCGCCTTCGTACAACCCTCGATAGGCCGGCAAAACGTAGCAAGGAGGACGGACATGAAAAACACCGACATATTCTTCAATCCTTTCAGGATCATCAGTCCGAAGCTTGACAAGGAGGCATCCAGGCTGGAGCAACTGCACCAGGCCGCACCGGAGGATGTAACTTGCCTCGAAGAAGGACTCTTAGTTATGGTGAGTAAGATCGAGGAGATGACGTCTCTCCTTCGCAAGAGCCTCATACTGGCCGATCAGGCCAAATTCGACCGATGCGCGGCTCTTGCAACGGAAATACACGATGAAGAGAAAAAATTAACCGATCATGTGGTGGTATGCGCGCCCAAGGAAGTATCGGGTGAAATATTGAGAGCGTTGGTCATGATTCCAGGCCGCTTGGAACGGGTGGGCGACCTTCTTGAAAGCGTCCTGAACGTCAGCCGCATCAAGTCCCGGGACGGGATCGTGTTCAGCGACAAGGCATATGAGGAGTTGGACAAGCTGTTCAACGGATTCATGGAGTTGCTGAACAACTTCAAAGACGCCTTGGCAACGCGCAATGCCCTATTGCTGCGCACCGTAACGGAACAGGCAAACGGCCTGGCGACCATGTGCGCCGAGTTTGCCCTAACTCACGAACAACGGCTGGTTGCAGGACTGTGTTCGTCCAGGGGCTCTTCTCTGTTTCTTGACGTCCTCTATTCGGTGAAGAACGCCAAAGCCCACATAAGGGAAGTCTGCCTGCGCCTACTGGCGCTGGAGGAGAATCCGACCGGCTGACGGTCTGAAATCCTCAGGGCGGGCACGTGGAAACCATCCTCGGACTTGTCCTCATGCGACAGGTTTTGAGACGACTCCGCAAACCCGCGGCTGCCTTTGGGAAGCCCGTTGGGGCGCCGTGAGCGTTGTTCGAAGTACGTCACCGTATTCAGGAAACGGAGCACTAAGCCGGCGGCGCGGGGCACAGGTCCCTGCGGCCGCATTCGGGGCACGGGCCACCCATCCAAAGGTAATCGAAATAATCGGCGAACGGGGCTGTTTCCTGCGGGTTTTCGAGGAGAAAAGCAGACTCGAAATTCCTGTTGTTCCTGGATTTGGCCCCGATTCCGGCCCCCGTCAGGTTTGCGCTGCCCGCCAGCCCCACCGTGCCGTCAACGATGAATATCTTTGCATGCATGCGGATACAATGGAGGAATTCCACTCCCGCGCTCAGCCGGCCCCGAGAGTCGAGCTGTTCGTACCGCTCCCTGAAAGGGCCGGAAGGGAGTTCCGCGTGTATGATCCGGAAAGCCACGTCCCGGCTCACAAGGGATGCCATGATGTCCACGAATGAGGCAAACTTGTTGCCCATTCGGACATTGGTCGCCTTGATGTTGGCCGTGGCAATCCATACGAATTCCTTTGCCCGGATCAGATGGGGAAAGGTGAATTGCCCGTAGATCTCACGATCGAAGAGCAGCTTCATGGGATTGCTACAACTCGGTTATCCGCACGGCCTTAGCCCAGGCCGATCGCTGTTCGAGCTCTTTGTCGAGTTCCAAATCCGGCCTGGCGACGGCCAGGAGTTCCTCGGCCCCATCCTGGATGATCAGCCGCCACAAGGCCGCCCGACCCTGTTTGGCCACGGCATACATGACGGTTTCAACGCGGCGAAGCTCCTCCTCCGTGGGAGGGGATGAAGAGGGATTGACGCAGCCTCTCACGGATACCCAACCGGGTCGGTCCAGCATCTCCATTATTCGGTCCTCTATGCCTTCATACTCATTCATGTCCATGCATCATCGCTTTCTCGGAAGGGGTTCCGGTGGGAACCGCGTTTCTGAATAGGGTCCGGCATACATTACCGCCGGCCGTCCCACACACTTATGCTAATATATGCGGTATCCATCGGAACAAAGGAAGGGAAAACTCATGTCGATTCCTTGTATGATTCTCCTGTCGGCGGTTCTGGCTACCGGAGCATGCATCGACGCGGCGGCTCAAGAACCGATCAAATTGGCGGCCCTATTCAACAGGACAGGGGCAATGGCCGCGATTGACGAGCCAGGATACAAGGGGGCCGCACTGGCCGTACGTGTGATCAATTCCAAAGGCGGCTTGCTCCGGGGACGCCCTATTCAGCTCATATCCGTTGATACCAAGACGGACTTGGCCCACGTCGGCGAGGCGGCCGGCGGAGTCATTGCGAAAGGTCCGGCAGCGGGATTGGGATTCGGTGACTCCGATTACGCTTTCAGGGCAGGAGCGGTGTTTGAGACGCAAGGAATCCCGTTTGTTACGTCGGGAGCCACCGACCCAACTTTGCCCGAGCGCCTGGGGTTAAGGGTCTTCATGACCGCGTTCGGCGACGACGACCAAGCCGCCGCCGCTGCGGATTTCACCTTCAAAGATCTACGTGCCGGAAACGTGGCCATATGGGCCAACAACTCCACCGATTACACTCGCGTGCTGTCGAAATTATTCAAGCGTCGAATGGAA